>CAZGDJ010000252.1:0-5069 GCA_964524635.1 uncultured Rikenella sp.
TATGAGATTTATGAATAATTATATCAGCTGCCATCAGTACAGGGTATGTCAGGAGTCCTGCATTAATGTTATCAGGATGTTTACGTATTTTTTCCTTGAATGATGTAGTCCTTTCAAGCTCTCCTACGTATGAAATCATATTGAGGAGGAGATAAAGCTCAGTTACCTCAGGCAAATCACTTTGTACATATATTGTGGCTTTCGTTGGGTCTATTCCGCAGGCAAGATACTCGGCCAGTACCTGCCTGATGTTTCCCTGAAGATCATCAGGGTGAGGATGAGTTGTAAGAGAGTGATAGTCAGCTACAAAGAAAAAGCAATTATTCTCTTCCTGCATCCTGAGAAAGTTTTTTATTGCTCCGAAATAATTGCCAAGGTGAAGATTTCCTGTTGGCCTGATGCCGCTTACAACTGTATCCATTTGTTAGTAAATGTAAGCCACAAAAATAGACATAAATTGTTAACTATTTCGAAATTATCAGGATTGGAGTCAGATCAGTAAAAAACCTCCGCTCTTACTATTTTTGTATTTTTGCGGTGAAAATCATATCAAATGGAATCAACAAGGCAGAAGAAAGTTGCAAGACTTATTCAAAAAGAGCTTGCAGAAATAATCCTGCATCACACTAATGAGCTGGCACCCGGGAAGATGGTCTCAGTCACAACTGTACGCGTCAGTCCTGATCTGTCTCTTGCAAAGACCTATATCAGCATCTTCCCTTCTGAAAAATCATCAGAGATACTTGAAAACATACGCAGCCATGTCCCGAGACTCAGGTTTGAGCTGGGGCAAAAAGTGCGCAACCAGTTGCGTATAATACCTGAAATAGCTTTCTTCGTTGATGACAGTAACGATTATATTGACAATATCAATAACCTTCTCAAGGAGTAAAAGGCATGCATTATGACCCGATAAAAGAGCTCCTTGGAAGGATTTTTAATCGCCACCCTCTGCTCAGAAGATTTTTCTACTTCTTACTGAATGTGCTTCTTTTGAGGTCATGGCATGTGAGAAAGACTTTAAGACAAAGCGAAAGTAAACTACCTGCCCATGCATCTGTTCTTGATGCCGGAATGGGATTCGGTCAATATTCATGGTGGATGTCAAGACATTTCCCGCGATGGACAATAGATGCCGCTGATGTGAAAAGTGAGCAGATCGCTGATTGTAATGCATTCTTTAAAGAAGCGGGCGTCTCAGATAAGGTTCAGGCTTTTGAAGCAGACCTTATTACATGGTCGGCAGTTGAAAAATATGATCTCATTTTGTGCGTAGATGTGATGGAGCACATCGAGGAAGACCAGACCGTTTTCGCCAATTTCTATAAATCATTGAAACACGGAGGCAGACTTGTAATATCAACTCCTTCTGATAAAGGCGGGTCAGATGTTCACAATGAAGACGAGGAGTCATTTATAGGAGAACATGTCCGCGATGGTTATTCAATAAATGATATATCGGATAAGCTTAATATTGCCGGATTTGGAAAGATAGATCCTTCTTATACTTATGGCAAACCTGGCAGCATCGCATGGAGATTGTCAATGAAATACCCGGTGATGATGCTTTCAGCTTCAAAACTCTTTTTTTTACTTGTCCCATTCTATTATCTGCTGGTCATGCCGCTGTGCCTTCCTCTTAACCTGGCTGATCTGAAGATAAAACACAAAACAGGAACAGGTCTCCTTATTATAGCTGAGAAAAACTGATGAAACTATCGCTATATATCGCCCGCAGATATCTATTTGCAAAGAAATCACGAAATGCCATAAATGTCATTTCGGGTATCTCTGTTGCCGGCGTGACTGTCGGCACAATGGCCCTTATTACGATTCTTTCGGTGTTTAACGGCCTTGAGGAGATGGTAAAAACAATTTTTAACACATCTGACCCGGAGATACGCATAGCCCCGATAAAAGGCAAAGTTTTTATCCCTGACAGCACCTTGCTTGTACGCCTGTCTGCTATTGACGGAGTTGAAGTATGGAGCGAAGCACTGGAGGAGAATGCTCTGCTGAAATATGAAGAACAGCAATATATTGCTACGGTGAAAGGGGTGGGGAAAAACTACACGGAAGTAACTGACCTTGATTCTGCCATGTGGGATGGCGACTTCATACTTGAGGCAGAAAACAAACGGCCTTATGTCATTGCCGGCCTCGGTGTGGCAAACATGCTTGGAATGAGATTAAATTTTGTTTCGCCGCTGGCCGTATATGTACCTGACCGGAAAGCCTCAGTCTCAATTAATCCTGACAACGCATTCACCCGAAAATATATTTTCCCTTCCGGCATCTTTGTAGTTGAACAGGAATTTGATTCAAAATATGTTTTCATGCCTATCAGTTTCGTCCGCGAATTGCTTGATTATACGGATGAAGTAAGCTCGATCGAAGTTAAGCTCAAGACCGGAATTGATAGCCGGAAAACACAGAAGACAATTAAGAACCTCTTCGGAAAAGAGTACAGCGTACTTAACAGGTATGAGCAGCAGGAGATCTTTTATAAAGTAATGAAGGCAGAGAGGCTTGCAATCTTTGTGATACTTACATTTATACTTATCATTGCCTCTTTCAATATTATCGGATCACTGACTATGCTGATAATTGAAAAAGAGCGTGATATCAGCATTCTTAAAAGTCTGGGAGCCGACAATAATCTTATCAGGCGTATCTTTATCTATGAAGGGTGGATGATATCCGTAATTGGGGCATGCATTGGACTTCTACTGGGGCTTTTAGTCTGTGCCGTACAACAACACTTCGGTATTGTAAAACTGGCCGGAGAATCACTCCTGATAGATTCTTACCCGGTGAGAATGAAGTTAACAGATGTTCTCATTGTAGCCACTACTGTCATTGCGATTGGTTATTGGGCAGCATGGTATCCTGTGCGGTATCTGTCACGCAAATATCTGAAAGAAAATATAAAAGATCAGAAATGACTACTCTTAAGAGGACACTTCTTGTAGTACTAATACTGGCAGGAGCCATTTCATGCAGCCCTGATGCTGTCAAAAAACCTGACAAAGAGTTGTTGCTGTCTGATGATATACTGACAGCCGTTCTCACGGAAACATATCTTGCCGGAGGCGTGCTTGAGGTCCCGTCAATAAGAAACTCATGGGGTAAAAGAGATTCTATCCGGAATTATACTGACATTTTAGAAAATCACGGGTGTTCAAAAGAACAGCTTGATGCAACCCTGTATTATTATTTTGCTTCAAAACCAAAGAAAATGGCCAGGATTTATGACAGGGTGATAGCCAACCTGCTTGAGATTGAAGCCTCTATGAATAAAGAAGTTTCCGATGAAAAAAAGATCGTGCCCGAAAACCTTTGGACAGGTAAAACTTCATACAATCTGCCAGATGATTTCACCAAAGATCCCATTTGGTTTGACATCCCGATTGATTCCCTGGGGACTTATCTTTTCAAGGCTGATTATCAATTATATCCTGATGATAAGAGCCTGGATCCAAAAATTACTATATACTTCAGCATAAGGCAAAAAGACGGGAAAGAGGTAACTGAATATTGGGATGAAGTACTCCTTGTCAAGACAGGGAAGACTCAAAAAGTTGAATTGCGTAAGACTCTTGAAACACCGGGAGAAGCTCATATTAGGGGATGGCTGTTAAATCACACCAATCAGAAAGGCATATGGGAGAAGCATGCCCGCATAAGGAATATCGTTTTGAAGCGCGAAGTACAACAAGCCATGTATGAGTGATGAGGAAAATCTCTGCACAATTTGTCATTACCGCTGCAGATGAACCACTTAAACGCGGTGTCGTAACAGTTTCTGATGACAACACAATCCTTTCTGTTGAAAATACAAGTGGAAAATTAGAAGAAACTGCAGGAACAGAATTCTATAACGGGATATTAATCCCTGCCTTTGTGAACTGCCATTGTCATCTTGAGCTCTCTCATATGCATGGAACTATACCTGGTGGCAATGGACTTTCTGACTTTATAACCGCAGTAAGAGAAACAAGAGAGACCTCAGACGATATAATTATTTCTGCAGCAGAGGCAGCTGACAATATGATGTTTAACTCTGGCATTGCAGCCTGCGCTGATATCAGCAACAATTCGCTTACGTTTAAAACAAAAAAGAAGAGTAAGATAGAGTATACAACATTTATCGAGGCTTTTGGTATCGATGCATCAAAAGCAGGGAGACGTATTGATAATGCCCTGGAAGTGGCGGCCGCGGCGGTGGCGGCGGGGCTGCGTCATCATATCACTCCGCATGCTGTCTATTCTGTTTCACGTGACCTGTTCACCCGCCTGCTTAACCTTATCAACCCCGCCCCGCTCACCTCACTTCACTTTCTTGAAACGGACGAGGAACGTGAGATGGTGGGCCACCGCCGCGGCCGCCTGGCAGAATCATATAAATCTCTGGGAGTCACTCCTGAGAGCATTGACATACCTGACAATCATGTTGAAGTAGCCAGGGCATTGGCTGAAATTTCCGGCAAGCTGATCCTTGTACATAATACTTGTATAACAGAAACAGAAGTTGCTGAACTGGCTGCGTTTGATAATATCCTGTTCTGTCTCTGCCCTTCCTCCAACAGGTTCATCTCAGGTAAGATTCCACCACTGAATCTTTTTAAAGATATTCCTGACAGAATTATCATTGGAACTGACAGTCTTGCCTCAAACAAAACCCTTAGCATCCTTGAGGAACTGAAATTATTACAGGATGAAAACAAAGACATCTCTCTTGATCAGCTGATAAGATGGGGCACTATCAGCGGGGCAAAAGCAATGCTACTGGATGAGAAGCTTGGTTCAATTGAGCCGGGGAAGAGACCAGGACTGCTTCTGATTGAGAATGCTGATCTTAAAGAAATGCGCATCACACCAAAAAGCAGCGTCCGCAGATTATTGTAAATTTACATCCTTAAGTCAGAAACTGATGTCCACTTTCCTGTTTGACAAAATAATATTTGGTCCTGTCCGCAGCCGCAGGCTTGGTGTTTCACTGGGCATAAACCTTCTGCCGGTTGACCGGAAAGTCTGCAGCTTCGATTGCATCTACTGCGAATGCGGAT
>CAZGDJ010000253.1:0-5061 GCA_964524635.1 uncultured Rikenella sp.
CCTTTGCCCCAAAGCTCTTTATCACCGATCAGGATCCCTCCCCAGACTGCTTTCCTGTTCCGATAGTCTATATCCTTGATACTCAGGTAACCAATCATTTCACTGTTATCAGTCAGACATATAGCAAGATAGACTTCCTTCCTGTTGAAGATCTTTTCCTCGATCCATTTAACTACATAATCTCTTGATGCGAAAAAAGTATCACCTCCAAATGATGATTGAACCTCATGGTCAAGTAGCCAATTGTAAATCCTTTCTGCATCTGATGTGTTCAGTGCTCTTAAAAAGACTTTCATATATTTAACTTTTTTCTCGTTGCTGTTAATCCCTGCTATGTTTTTCATTCACTCTTAGCCCAGTTCTCAACCTCTTTAATAATCTGTATCATATCATTTATATCATATCTTTGGTCCAAAGGTAAGGGAACAAGGTTTGAGACAAGCCTGTGCTCAACAGATGATTCATCAGTAAATTTACTTACATTTTCCCAGTATGTCGCAACATAAATTCTTTTTGAAATCAGATGGTCTCTCAATCCCTTTTTATCAGACAGGAAAGGATAAACCATTGGTATGCATCCATCAGTAAACTGTAAATGTATCCTATTTCTCATTTTCAGTTTACTGTCAAGAACTTTGAAATTATATCTCCTTTTCTCTGCACATCTGTCATAATCAATGCCCTGCAGTAATCTCCGGGTCAGTAACGACATGTTTTTCATTTCCATGTCTGATAGTGACTCTTCATTCTCTTTGAAAATACTATAGCCGGCTTCTGCTCCACTGTCTATTCTTGCAAGAAGCTGTCCGGTCCGTTCTGCTGATATGTCAGTCTCAAGTCTGACATCGGTCATTATGCCGGTTGTATACAGGTAGCCACCGTCAGGTACGCCAAAGAATTTTCTTGGTGAATAAAATGTATCAACTCCCGGAAGTGGTTTTGAATAGAAAGCCTGCGAATTGTCTATGATTACATTTTGAAATTTTCCTGATACAGTTCTAATTCCTGTTTCGTTGAGGCCAAAATAATTGTTGTAAACAATTGCTGCATCGTTCTCAATCTTATCCAGTACCGGTAAAAAATCATCGTCAATATGATAAAACACATATTCAACACCCTGCCTCTTTACAGGCTGAAGCATAACATCACAGGTATAATAGGGGAGGTATACCTTTTTATATTTTTTAGCTTTCAGAGCATACTCAAACGCATTTCTCCCCGTATTAAGAGCAATTGCTTTTTCATGGTATTCTTTGCCTTCGTGAAGCTCCAGTTCGAAATAACCTCCAAGAGATTTCATATCAAAACGTAATTATCAAGCATGCTGTTTATTTCTGCAGGAGTGTTGAACATCATTGTATCCACTATTGAAAGTGCAGGTTCAAAATTTCTTCGCCCCTGATTGTAACTTAAGAGATTGACCTGAAGAAAATGAAGCCCTATACCTGCCTGGTGAAAAGACTCCCTGTCAAACAATGCAACTCCCCCGGGGGGATTAATGTAATCAGATGCCTTAACTGCTTTTGAAATATATAAAGCCCAGTCTCCGGGTTTATTCACAGTTCCGATCTCAATCCCCATTTCTGAATAAACAGACAGATCAATTCTGATCTCCAGGAACCTGCATGTTTCAACAAGAAGATGCATGTTCATAGATACAAGGTTGTCGGTATCAAGTGAAAAGGCATCCTTAAGAAACCCGACTGTCTCATTATAATAAGGCGCAATTTTTTTATAATGCTCAAGCTGCCTTAAAATTTTATCCTTCCAGTTTTCAATGTTCCTTATCGAAATATCTTTTATCAGTGTTGAGCGTGAATGTTTCTCAAGTGGGATACTGAAATACTGCCACCCTTCTGAAGGTTTGAGAATCCTGTTTCTCTCAATCCATCCGTGTCTGATAAATTGAACTGTATCCAAAACGATCCATTTGTCAGTATGCTTAATCAGAGCAAAATAACCCAGATAGGGAAAGAAATATGGTTGCATGATACCCAGCTTCATAATCTGAATTTCTTCATTTCCAGTAATCCATAAATCCATTCTTAATAAAAAGATATTCGAATCCGGCAAGCCTGTTTATTTCTTTTACCGAGGGAGATATGCTGTCAATGTCATCCCTGAAAAATATCCACATTTTGGCCAACGGACAATAGAGTGAAGACCGATAACCCCAGTCTTTGATAAGAATCTTCATGCTTTTGTTTGTATGGAAAGCACAGTGAACAGGCAGAAGGTAAAACCACTCCTTATCAGCAGGGATTTCTTCTCTAACAAGAGTGTGAACAGCAAGCACTCCTTTATTGTCGACCAGACTGTTTATTTCGTCGAGGACTTCCCGGCTTGTCACATGTTCAAAAACAGCGCTGTTTATTACAACATTGTATTTTGCACCTGCAGCCAGTTCTTTTTCTGAAAAGTCAGCCAGAGGTTGCACATATTTATCAAAACAGGTGACTCTCAATGAAAACAAGCGAAGCAGGATGGTGGCCAGTTTAGCTTCACCCGATCCCCAGTCAAGCCAGTTGTCGCGGGGTATTACTTCAAATGCTCGTAAAGTATAAAGCAAAAGAGCCTGTTCAAGATAAGGAGGAGGTCTGTTCTTCGGGTCATATTCCATCGTGTTGTAATGAGTATGGGCTTGAATATTCAGCTTCTCCCATTTGCCCGACGGCATGTTAAAGTGAGTGGCAGATGCTACAAAACCACATTTCGGACACTTAAAGTAATCAACATTGTCAAGGCCGAATTCGGTAAACTTCTTGCTGAAATAATACTGCATCGATTCACCGCAGATTATGCAACTCATCTGTGTGTTTTTCATGAAAACGGTTTTGTTAAGTGTTCCATATTCACTGCCAGATCAGGATATACAACTTCTATTAGCCTTGAGAAGAAAAATCCATTATTAATTTTATGATCCTGTCAACCGTAACAGGTTCCAGATCAGGATAGATTGGCAGACACAACACTGAAGAGGAAATGCTTGTGGCAACCTGTAAATTCTCAGGCCTTGCAGAAGGCAAATGTCTGTACATCGGAAACTGACTTATCAGGGGATAAAAATAACGACGTGGGAAAATATGGTCCCTTCTCATTCTTTCATACAGTTCATCACGGGTTCTGCCATAGAGCTTATCATTAATAATAACAGGGAAATATGAATAATTACTTTCCATCCCTTCGTCCTGTTTCATAGAAGAAACACCAGGAACATTCATCAATCCCAACGAATATTGCTCGGATAGTTTTTTTCTCTTCTGAATTGCTTCATCAATATATTTAAGCTGCAGTAATCCAAGAGCTGCCTGGAACTCATTCATCTTGGCATTTATTCCTGGTTCAGTCACAGTAACCTCATCAATAAACCCGAAGTTCTTAAGGTGATCAATATGTTCCTTCATCTGACTGTCATGGCAAATAATTGCTCCACCCTCAAAAGTGTTGAAGACCTTGGTGGCATGAAAGCTCAAAACCGAAAGGTCACCGAAGCGACAAAGGCTCTTCCCTTTATATCTTGAGCCAAATGTGTGCGCAGCATCATAAATTACTTTCAGGTTATGCTTTAAAGCGATTCTTTTTATTTCATCTGCATTACATCGATTTCCGTAAACATGAACAGGTAAAATTGCACTCGTTTTACTTGTTATTGCCGCTTCAATTTTTGTAGGATCAAGAGTAAATGTGTCAGGTTCAATATCTATAAAAACAGGAGTAATATTGTTCCACAATAGAACATGTGACGTGGCAACAAAACTGAAGGGAGTGGTTATCACTTCTCCCGAGATACCAAAAGCCTGAAGCGCAGTAAGGAGGGCAAGGGTTCCATTTGAGAACAGTGATATATATGGAACATCGAAGTATTCACAGAGTCTTTTTTCAAGCTCCTGATGAAATGGCCCTCCATTTGTAAGGATCTTATTTTCCCAAATCTTCTCCAGGTAATGATTGAATTCTTCAATAGGTGGCAACCATGGCCTGGTCACATATATTCTTTTATCTTCCATCGTTACATTCTGATTTTTTTGATTTTGTCTGTAACCAGTTCTTTGATATAAATATATTCTTTAAGCCTGGTCGACTCACAAATAAGAAGCACTAATGCAGCACCAATAATTATTTGTATAATAAATAAATACAACGGGTTTATTCTGATGATCAGCCCTGCAACATACACCAAGGCACCTGTTATCACTGCAATTGCAAAAGATGGCAGGATATCGGCAATCTGTTCCTTCATCGGATAATTTATCAGCCTGCCGGACCAAAAGCTATTAAGCCAGTATGCTATAACAGAGTTTACCATCATACCAATAATCATAGCTTTAATCCCCAGAAAAATCCCAATAACTATAATAGGTATTGCAAGTAATTTCTTTACTATTTCAAGCCTCAGACCCAGGTCGGACCTCCCTTTTACCAGTAAAATATTCAGGTTAAGAGAGTGCAGCGGGTAAAGCATACCTACAAAGCAAAGCATCTGGAGATAAATGACAGATGGTAACCATTTTTCGCCAATTAACGCCAGGATCATTGGTTCTGCCACTGCAGCCAGTCCTATCATTAACACAAAACTGATCAGCATTGTTGAGGTTACCAGCCTCTTATATGCTGATTTTAACCTGACCGTATCATCTTTAATCTCAGATAAAACCGGATAACTGACCTTTGAGATCACGGTGCTTATATTCTCGGAAGGCAAAGCCTTAAACCTGTCAGCCCTTGTATAATATCCTAATTCCTGGGCTGAAAAATATTTTCCAATTATAAGGTAATAGATGTTTCTGTAAATAGTATCAATAAGGCCGCTGAAAAGGAGATTTGAGCCAAATCCGAAGAGTTCCCTAAATGTACTCAGGCTGAAGACAAGCTGAGGCTTCCACTTGTTCCAGAACCAAAAGAGAATTGATGTTACTACCCTCTGAATTATTGATTTTGCTACCAGACTCCATACTCCGAAACCCCTGAATGCCATTATTATGCTTATCACTCCGGAGATTAAACCGGCAATTATTGATATCCTGGCCTGCAGTCTGAAATCAATGCGTTTGGTTAACTGAG
>CAZGDJ010000254.1:0-5051 GCA_964524635.1 uncultured Rikenella sp.
TCCTTTCCGTCAGCCATCCTGACTCCGGAAGAACCTTTCCTGTCAAGCACAACGTACAGGTTCAGCGTTAGATAATTAAACCTGTTCAAATGAATACTAATCGCTCTGCAGGAAATGGCAGAGCGATTTTTATTAAGTAAAGGGAAAAGGGCAAGCGGCAAAAGGCAAAAGTGATTTGAAGATGGTGATTTCGAAAAGGAATAGCTTAGTGCTTATTTATGCTTATCCTGAATATCAATCTTAGTCTTTCATGATTGAATGATTGCATGATCACTTACAGCTCCTTGATCTTTATACTCCTGAATGACACTTCATTTCCATGGTCCTGAAGCAGGATATGACCCTTCTCTGCCTCTCCAAAGTTCCTGAAGTCTTTATATTTACTCTCGCTTACCAGCTTCCGGTATTCTTCGCTGCCTCTCTCATATTCCAGCACTTTGAACCCGTTAAGCCAGTGCTCTACATGACCGTTGGAAGATACAATATGGCATGAATTCCATTTACCTATACCATTGAACCTCTTGTTTGCCGCAGGAATGAGATCATAGAGTGAAGCCAGTGTTCTGTTTCCGTCCCTGCCCATTTTAGCATCAGGATGATTGGCATCATCAAGTATCTGATATTCAAGTCCAATAGCAGAACCAGTAGTGGCGTAGTCTTCAGTAACAAAATATTTCACTCCGCTGTAGGCCCCTTCTGTAATCTTACATTCAAAATAAAGATCGAAGTTGCCATATTCTTTAACTGTAACAATGTCACCCCCTCCTTTTGATTCTGCTCCTCCTGAGGGCAAAACAGTGATAACGCCGTTTTCAATTTTCCATCCCGATTCGGGGAAAATATCCTTATGTGCTCCCCGCCAGCCTCCAGAGGTTGAACCGTCAAAAAGCAGTTTGTACCCGGTTTTCTTTTCCTGCTCAGACAGAGTATTTGGAATGAAGTTGGCAACATAAATCTCTTTAGTTTCTTTGATAGCATATTTATCAAGGTTCTTGGTCGCTATCCTTATGTTCTTCCATCTTACCTGTGTGCCTGCCAGCTCTTTTGCCACTGCATGAACCTGGAATCCGATAAAACCGGATGCATCTGTGTCATCGATGATGGCAGCTGTCGGAATTTCATTGACCCACACTCTTATTTCGTTACCGATAGCCTCAACATGATATCTGTTCCATCCATCTCTGTCAAAAGCTGATTTGGCAGCTTCATTGTTTGGATACAGTGGATACAGCCATCCCCGGCGGGCTTCATCATAAATACCACCGCTCCATGCTCTCAGGCTGGGATCTATCTCAATCTGGTAACCGTGTACTCTTCCATTATCAATGCTGTCAATACTGTGACTTCTTATCTGTACTCCTGAGTTAAGAAGGGTGTCAACCTTAACCTCAAACTCAAGAATGAAGTCTGAGTATTCTTTAGTGGTGCACATGAAGCTGTTTGGAGTGTCCGGGGTCGATATACCCACCATCTCACCGTTCTCAGCCACATATTGTGCCTTGCCGTTCATTTGAACAAAGCCGGTAAAGTCTTTACCGTTGAACAGATCATGCCAGTCACTTTTTGTGCAACCTGTGAAGATTAAAAGAATAATTGTAAAGAGGGGAAGGAAGGCTTTCATAGTTATTTATTAATTGGTTTATTTCTAAATATTTACCGTTTTTCCCTAGAGGGGAAATGAATTTGTTTCTGCTCCTTCCCCTTTGGGGGAAGGGTGGGAAGGGTGTGTGTATTTCCAATATCTTGTTTGTTTCTTTGTCTGGAGAGCGGAGGCCGGAAGGAATGGGTTTTTCATTTTAATATTTCGGGAATTTCCATGGGGTACTATATTGGGGCCTCCTGAGGATATTTGCCTCTTCCTGCATGAACCGGTCATAAGCATTTTCCCATTTAAGAGGCATTTTCAGTCTGCATGAGATATTTGCAAGATGAGTCATCTTTGCTACTTTGGCACCAATCTCTATATCAGCGTTTGGAAGCTTGCGTGTAACCATACAATCAAGGAAATTGGCAACATGTGATGCAAGTCCACCGCCGGCCACAGCCTGCCCCTCAGTTAATTCTGATTTTTTCTGCAGCGGTACGGTTTCCATGCGCGGGGCATCATCAACTTCCGGTATCACTTCCCATCCGTTCCTGTCAAGCAGGAGAGTACCGTTCTCACCAATAAATGCAAGTCCGTGTTCTCTTCCATAGGGTCCGTCTTTAATTCCGCATGCATGATCCCAGGTTATGGTAAAGTCGTCATAGATAAATGATGCCAGGAGGGTGTCAGGTGTTTCCATGGCATCATCCGGATATGCGAGTTTACCACCGGCAGTATAAACAGCCTTTGGAAGGTCAGCCTTCATACCCAGAAGAGCGTAGTCGAGAAGATGAACCCCCCAGTCTGACATAAGCCCGCCGGCATAATCCCAGAAGTATCTGAAGTTATAATGAAAGCGGTTTGGATTAAAAGGCCTGTGTTTGGCGGGGCCTAACCACATTTCATAATCAACACCTGGTGGCACAGGTCCGTCTGGTTGTTTGGGAAGTGTTTTTTTCCATATCATATAAGCCCACACCTTTACTGTCCTGATACGCCCCAGTTTGCCTGAATGTATAAAACCAACTGCATCCTGCCAGTGAGGGTCGCTACGCTGCCACTGACCTGTCTGAACTATACGGTTATGCTCCCTGGCTGCCTTTACCATTGCGTTACATTCGGCAATTGAGTTAGCCAGTGGTTTTTCACAGTAAACATCCTTGCCTGCCTCCATGGCACCGATAGCCTGAAGGCAATGCCAGTGGTCAGGCGTGGCAACTATCACTGCATCAACATCATGGCTATCCATAACATTGCGCCAGTCCTTTGTCAGAAGAGATGGTTTCTTACCTGTAACCTTTTCAACATCAGAAGCTCTTTTATTGAGCCATTCGTCGTCAATATCGCAGACCGAAGTGCATTCCACCTGGGGAAACTTAAGGAAAGCATCAAGGTCAGTCCATCCCATGTTACGGCCACCGATCAGAGCAACCCTGATCCTGTCAGATGGACTTATATACCGTCTTTTCCCAAAAAGTGTTCCGGGAATAGCACCCAGACCGGCAATGCCGGCAGCTGCTATTGCGCTTTTTTTTACAAAACTTCTCCTGTTGGTCATAGTGTTTTGATTAAGTCAGTTTACTGCTCCTTATTTTCACTTCTGAAGTCTTAATCAAAGGTAATAAATCTTAACTTTAATGCCCTATGGCAAAAAGTCAATCAATATGAAAAAGCTTCTATCAGTTATATGTTTTATCGCAGTCACATCCGGTAAAATATTTGCACAGGTACCTGATTATCTGAATTATAAACTTCCTGTTGAGCAGCGTGTCAATGACCTTGTAAGCCGTATGACCCTGGAGGAGAAAGCAGGACAGTTATTATATACAGCCCCGGCCATACCCAGGCTAGGCATACCTGAGTATAACTGGTGGAATGAAGCACTTCACGGAGTTGCAAGGGCAGGTTATGCAACTGTCTTTCCGCAATCAATCACTATCGCAAATAGTTGGGATGAAGAGCTGTTACTTGATGTATCCAATATTATCTCTGACGAAGCCAGGGCAAAATACCATGAGTTTGTGAGGAGAGGTGACAGGAACTTATACCATGGTCTTACATTCTGGTCTCCGAACATCAATATCTTTCGTGATCCGCGATGGGGAAGGGGCCAGGAGACTTATGGAGAAGACCCGTTCCTGACAGGCAGGCTTGGAATGAGATTTGTTCAGGGGATGCAGGGTTCAGACCCGAAATACCTTAAGACTGTGGCTACTGCAAAACACTATGCTGTTCACTCCGGTCCTGAACCTTTGAGACATAAGTTCAATGCCATAATAAGCGAGCGTGATCTTCGTGAGACATATCTTCCTGCATTCCGGACACTGGTGAAGGATGGAGGCGTCTATTCAATAATGGGTGCTTATAATCAGTTCCGTAATCATCCGGCATGTGCAAATGATGAACTATATGGCATACTCAGAAATGAATGGGGTTTTAAGGGCTATGTTGTTTCAGATTGCTGGGCAGTGTCTGATTTTTATATGTTTCAGGGTTATGCAAAGGACGCGGCAGAAGCTGCGGCAATGGCTGTAAAGGCTGGCACTGACCTGGAATGCGGTGTTGATTACAAGCTTCTGACTGAAGCAGTTAATCGCGGGTTAATTTCAGAAGCTGATATCAGCCGGTCAGTAAAAAGAGTGTTTACAGCCAGATTTAAACTAGGGATGTTCGATCCTGATTCAATAGTCGAATATGCTCAGATACCTTATGCCACTAATTGTTCTGACTATAACAGGTCACTTGCAAGAAAAGCGGCACAGGAATCTGTTGTACTTTTAAAAAACGATAATTCAACACTTCCGCTGGGTAATGACATAAAAACTATCGCGGTAATAGGTCCCAATGCTGACAGCTGGGAGGTGCTTGTGGGCAATTATAACGGGAAACCAAAAGATCCGGTAACAATACTTAATGGTATTAAAGCCAAGGTCAGACCTGACACGGAAGTTATTTATGAAGAGGGTAGTGATCTTGCCCCTGGCATTTACAACCTGTTTCCGATACCTTCACGTTTTTTCAGAACTCCTGATGGCAGGCAAGGTGTTTATGGCGAGTATTATAACAACCGTGAAATGAAAGGGGAACCTCTTTTTTCAAGAGTTGATGATAAAATTGATTTTTACTGGGACAATGACTCACCTCACCCGCTTATGCCTGTAAATGACTTTGGGATACACTGGATTACTGATCTTGTACCTCCCGTGACCGGTACTTATTATCTCGGTGCATGGGGCTCATCAGGTTATACTATCATATTAAATGGTGACACACTTTTGTCATATTTCCATGACCATCATGCCGCAATAAAAGGAGTGCCAATGGAACTTGTGGCAGGTGAAAAGTACAGGTTGGTAATTGATTACAGAAACCATATAGGTGATGCTGATATGGAGCTTCTATGGGCTATGCCACGCGAAAACATGGTCGGAAAGGCAGTCGCTGCAGCATCAAAAGCAGATGCCGT
>CAZGDJ010000255.1:0-5025 GCA_964524635.1 uncultured Rikenella sp.
GCCTTTACAGCCATATAGCATGGCTCCGTACAATAAAGGAGAAAATCGAGTACAAGGGAATGAAGAATGTTGAAGTTACGTTCCCCCTTATAGAGGATATTACCATGGAGGTTGCCCGCAAATACGGGATGCTGATGCCGGGAGAAAGCAGCACAAAAGCAGTAAGAGCTGTATTCTTTATCGACCCAAAGGGCACCATCAGAACTATCATTTACTATCCTTTAAGCCTCGGACGCAACTTTGAAGAGCTTTATAGGGTGATTATAGGGCTTCAGACGGCTGATGCTTTCTCAGTGGCCCTGCCGGCGGACTGGCAGCCAGGCGATGATGTGATCGTTCCAACTGCCGGATCGTGCGGCGTAGCAAAACAACGTATGGAAAGCAAGGATGAAATGAAGTGCTATGACTGGTTCTTCTGCACCAAGAAACTTGAAAAGGAAAAGGTGCTTAGTACTATACTTAAAAAATAACAAATTAAACCGGGCGAAATATTGTGAAGTATTTATCCGGCAAAAAATTTACCGGAAGGAGAATATAAATAAGTATATTCTCCTTTCATATTATGCACAATTTTCATAGCTTTATATAAGTACATTAATATGTATTTAAGGTTGTTAACCCTAAAAGCAGAAAGGTATGGAAACAAAAGTAGGGGTGGGTGAAAGCAAAAAAAATGATCCCTTTGAAGCCGGAGCTGAAGCTGCCCGTACAGCACTAAGTAATGCGGGGATTGAAACCTGTGACTTCATTTTATTATTTGCAACAGCAGATTATGACCATGAGAAGATACTGAGAGGCATACGGTCAATAACCGGTAATACACCTCTGAGCGGGTGTTCCGCGGCAGGAGTAATAACTCAATCCGGGCCTGCCGGAGAGGGGTATTACACTGATTCAGGACTTGTAAAAGGAGAAAGTGCCGTTGGTTTAATGGTTTTCTCTTCAAGGAAGATCAGGTTCCGCAATTATATTGTTCATAATTTGCATGACAAATCCCGGGAAGCAGGGGAAGAGTTAGGACAAAAGATAACCTCCGAATCTGAAGATCCTGCACTTCTTATCATTTTACCTGACGGCCTCACTTTTAATTCTAACTTATTCTTTTCCGGAGTTGACAGCAACTTAAAAAAGCCTCTTTTGTTTTGTGGCGGTGGTGCCAGTGAAAGTATTAATGCTTATAAGACGTATCAATTTTATAATGATGAAGTATTCACCGATAGTGCCTCCTGTATTTCAATTTCAGGAGAATTCAATATCGAGACCGCAATAAATCATGGATGTAATCCTATTGGAAGAGAAAAAAAGATTACAAAAGCAGAAGCAAACAGAATTTATGAAATAGACCATGCACCAGCCTGGGCCTTTTTTAAGGAATATCTCCCTGAAGTGGTTGAAGAATATACATCCGAAGTGGCTGGTAGTCTCTGTATATGTGAAAAGCTCCCGGAAGAAATAATAACTGACTATGACAGGTATATAGTTCGCGCACCATCTGTAAAACACCCGGACGGTTCAATGCAGTTAGTTGCAGAGATACCTACCGGATCAATGATAAAATTAGGCCGGAGGGACCCGGATAAAATATCTATGAATGCAAAAAAAATGGCAGAAAGGATCAAGTCCAACCTTGGAGGCAGAAAACCCGTTGCAGTTCTTCACTTTGACTGTGCAGCAAGAGGCAAATTATGTTTTGGTGCTGATGCAAAAGAAAAAGGCATTGATGTGATCCAAAATGTATTTGACAAAGGAACTCCCTGGCTGGGGCTCTATTCTTACGGAGAGATTGGCCCTATCGGCAGGAGGAACTACTTCCACAATTTTACTGCCTCCCTTTGTGTCATCTATTAAAAGAATATCCTCTTTTTATGAATGACAAAGATGAGGTGGAAAAACTTAGAGCCGATTGTTCAGAATTGGAAGAACAGGTAAAACTTCTCGTTATTACCGAAATAAAATTGAGAAGGGCACAGGCAGAATTGATCCAGTCAAAAGAGAAAATCGAAGAGTACAACAGGATGCTTGAACAAAAAGTTGACGAGAGAACAATCAAACTCAACGAGGCGGTAAGAGATCTTGAAGCATTTACATACAGCGTATCACACGATCTGAGAGCACCTATCAGGCATATTGACGGTTTTATCAGACTCATGTTCGCCAAAATTCCGAAACCCGATGACGCAGTTGGAGAATACTATAATAAAATACTTGCGGCAATTCAGCGGATGTCAACAATGATTGACAGCCTGCTGAGCTTTTCACGCCTGGGCAGAAAGGAGTTGAATATAAAAAGAGTTAACCTTAACACTCTTGTTTCAGAGGTGATTGATATCTTCAAACCCGATACTGATAAAAGGGAAATTGTCTGGGCAATCTCCTCTCTTCCTGAAATTCAATGCGATTCAGGCTTATTTAAAATAGTTTTTGAGAACCTTATTTCCAATTCAATAAAGTATTCGTCAAAAAAAGAAAAAACAATAATTGAAATTGGTGAGATAAAACAATCAGAGAAGGTATATGAGCTTTTCATCAGGGACAATGGCGCAGGATTTGATATGGCTTACTCCAATAAGCTGTTTGGCGTCTTTCAAAGGCTTCATTCTCCTGACGATTTTGAGGGAATTGGCATTGGACTGGCCAATGTAAAACAGATCATTGAGAAGCATAAGGGCTCAATAAGAGCTGAAGGAAAGGTCAATGAAGGTGCAACCTTCTATATAACAATACCAAAGAATTAGAACCTGCAAAGTATGTCTGGCAGGTTGTTTCCAGGAGGAAGCAACATAGATCTTTATTCGTAAAAATTCACATGTACATTCTTCACAGCTCTTCCTGACGGATCATTCTGGTTACGGAAAGATTCATCCCATGCAAGCGCTTCAGCTGTGCTGCATGCAACTGAAGGTACGGAAGGCACACATAAAGCAGCCGTTTCTGACGGGAAGTGCTCAGCAAAAATAGTCCTGTAATAGTACTCTTCTTTGTTTCTCGGAGTATTAACAGGGTAGCGGAATTTTGCGGTCGCCATCATGTCATCAGTCACCAGGCCGGAGGTAAGTTCCTTCAGGGTGTCAATCCAGTTATATCCTACCCCATCAGAAAACTGTTCTTTCTGGCGCCATGCTACACTTGCCGGCAGAAGGTCTTCGAAGGTCTTCCTCAGAATCCATTTCTCCATCTTCCCGTTTTTTGCCATTTTGTCTTCAGGATTAAGTCGCATTGCCACATCAAGAAATTCCTTATCAAGGAAGGGAACGCGTCCTTCAACGCCCCAGGCTGCAAGCGACTTATTGGCCCTGAGACAGTCATAGAGGTAGAGCTTGTTGAGCTTGCGGACCGTCTCTTCATGAAATTCTTTTGCATCGGGAGCTTTATGGAAATAGAGGTATCCCCCGAAAACCTCATCAGCGCCCTCTCCGGAGAGTACCATTTTGACACCCATCGACTTGATGACACGTGCCATGAGGTACATTGGAGTGGAGGCTCTCACTGTAGTAACGTCATAAGTCTCAAGATAATAGATCACATCACGTACAGCATCAAGTCCTTCCTGGACCGTGAAGTGTATCTCATGGTGCACGGTTCCGATATGATCGGCAACTTTCTGCGCGGCGGCAAGATCGGGCGAGCCATCAAGACCTACTGCAAAAGAATGCAGCTGAGGCCACCATGCTTCTTTCTTATCATCAGACTCAATACGGTTAGCAGCAAATTTCTTTGCCACAGCTGAAATAATTGAGCTATCGAGGCCGCCGGAGAGTAACACCCCATAAGGCACATCAGACATCAGCTGACGATGCACAGCCTGCTCAAGGGCATCGCGAAGCTCAGTCATGTTGCTGGTATTATCCTTTACCGCCTCATAAGAAGACCAGTCGCGTGAGTACCATTTTTTTAACTCACCCTCTTTGCTGTAAAAATAATGCCCGGGAGGAAAAACCTCTATCTTTTTACAAATGCCTTCAAGAGCCTTCAGCTCCGAGGCAAAATATAACTGTCCGTATGCATCCCAGCCCATGTAGAAAGGTATGATGCCGATATGATCCCTTGCTGCCAGGTAACAGTCATTCTTCTCATCGTAAAGCACGAACGCGAAGATGCCATTCATCTCTTCAATAAAGTCTTTACCTTTATCATTATACAATGCAAGAATCACCTCGCAGTCAGACTGGGTCATGAATTTGTAAGTGTCTTTATAACGCTCCCTTATCTCACGATGATTATAAATCTCTCCGTTTACGCCAAGTATTAAGCTTTTGTCTTCACTGAACAAAGGCTGCCTGCCTGACTGAGGATCAACAATAGAAAGACGTTCATGAGCTATAATGGCTTTCTCACCGCAATAGATGCCTGACCAGTCAGGGCCACGGTGACGTAATTTCTTCGACATCCCAAGGATCTGAGGTCTGAGTTCCTGTGAACTCACTTTCAGATCAAATACTCCAACAACACCACACATAAATAATATACATTAAAAGGTTAATTATACTTACCAAAGAGTGCAAAAATATAATTTTTGTTTCATTTCCTTAATCTTTTTAGAGTTTTTTTGCACTTTCATTAACTTTTTCTTATTTAAAATTACTTTTCTTAATCATATTCTTATTCGCTTATATTAAAGTTGTTACTCAGTTACTTTTACTATTATTCCAGATGCACATAAAGATTAGTACTTTTTCACTTCAGGTCTTGACTTTTATTCTTTTTGGTTTTAACTTTATAATGAATTTCTGTCTGCCATTTTTTTTATAGATGAACTTGCGTTGGATTAAGGCGTAATTAGACGTCTTAGGATAGATCTTTAAAGAGGTTTGCACTGTTAATATGAATACTAACGTTTTGTGGAAGGACTTAAGTTATTAATTAAAATTTATGTATCGCTGATTGAAGAAATGCTACTGCAACATTATTAGCTGAATGAAGAAGAGTAATTCATTTAATACGGGAGAAGAGAGATTTCCGAATCCCGAAAACATGTCGGGAATAACGTTGTTCTTTGAAGACAACAAATACTATGTTGCGATTTAA
>CAZGDJ010000256.1:0-5017 GCA_964524635.1 uncultured Rikenella sp.
TCGCTAAAATAACCCACAGGGTTATTTATTAACGCTCGGCCCTCTTTTGCCTTTTATCTTTCACAACACCTTCCCATTCTCAAAATCATTCATTGAGATAAATGAATACTGATATTCCATCGGGAGTATTCTGACATAATCCTCTATTGTGCAATTATCAAGGCAGGCAGATATTATTTTTCTTCCAAGCGGCATAAGGTCAGCGTCAAGGTATTTGACAAGTTCTTTATGGAAGAATTTCTTAAGTATTTCTGCTCCGGCATCATATCCGGCTTCTCCAACCTCGTTCTGCCGGTACACTTTCAGAAACCTTGAAGGGATCTTCGATCCTTCAATAGTGACATAGTTCAGTTCATAGCCAAGAAGCGGACAGCGTGCAGGCTGATATTGATCCAATCTCAATTTTGCATTGCCACGACGGGTAAGATATTCCCGCATGAGGAGCTGAGGTGTGAAATTGACTTTGTACGCTCCTATATGCTGATTTGGTGTCAGTGTATATTTCACCCTTGGTGTATTGACTATCTGCTCAAGGAGCAGGTTTGCATGTCGCACAATCGTACCTGTTGCAAAAGGCCAGTATGATCCTGCGCCTTCGCTCTCCATTTCTCCCCCTCCGACAATGCTGGGATTTGCATATCCTCTTGGGCTCACCAGACGCCACAGCCATGCCAGCGCCGGAGGCAAAACATGAAACAGCCCGGCTATGCCATACGAAGGTTTTTCTTCGGTACATGGCGGCATCCTGACACCAAAATTACGAACATCAATAGTCACAGGCTTGTTAATAATCCCAGGAACAATCTTTCTCGGCAAAACAACTCTTGGGTTCGGGCATCTTCTGCCGGGAGCATCTTCAGTATGATTCCATATAAGTGCAGTACCGTCTGGTTTAGTATCTACGTTGAGAAATAACAGAGGTTCAGGTGGATTGATTGTAATCTTCTCAAGGAACGGGTCATCACCATAGCTGGTTACGCCGTCAACTCTTATAAACCATGCGTTCTCTGCATCAGCCACAGCAAGTTTTCCATTGTTCTGCTGATATGAGGGATGACAAAGAGCCATATCATCAGTGACAGGATTAAATGAGCAAAATAGTGGTATTGAAATTACCCTTGCCTCTCCTGTGACAAGGTTCTTTCCTATAACAATCTGCCCATTGGGTTCACGAACCAGATTCTGGATCATCTCACTTTTTCCTCCTCCGCTTGCCCCTTCGTGCATAAAGGTTGTGATATTGTCATATGGACTCACAACCTGTACTGTTGAACAATGCGCTGTGACCCATCCTTCTTCCTCACCTTTACTCAGCAGCACCCCGTAGAATCCCTTTTTAGCACTGGGCCCAGGGTACAGATTATATGCGAACATCTCATGCAATCCCGGAGTTCTGTTATGAACGACTACCTGTTTCCCGTTGAAATGAGTATGCCTGAAAGGAGGGGCAACATAGACTACTGACTCAATCCTGAAGCCTTCAGGTAAATTCTCAACTGATACAAGCTTTTGCAGAAGTGAAAGGCCAAAAGCAAAAAATGAGGCATTTAATGGTGTTATTACAATCCCTCCTGACCCAACAGGATAATTACCTGCAAAACAAAGGAATACTGCCAGCTCCTGTTCACTCAGCCATTTAAGCGTATCAGATTTTAAAGTGTCAAAACTGTAGTCATAAACGTCGGAAAAACGTCTCTTATCAGTTGGCAGGGCGTCACCTATGAGCATGGTTTCAGGGTCACGCCTGCGCATATATGGTTCCGGATAATTTGCAGAGATGCCATTCGAAACCTTATGAACAAATGCCTCTGTAACCTCACCTCTGCCAGGTACATTATACCTTACTTCAAAATATTTGTTGTCAATACCTCCCAGTGACTCCCTGAAGAGCTCATTCGGTGAATTGAAAAAAATAGCTTTTGGAGCTGCGGTTATAACAGATTTAATATCCTCAGGAATCTTAACCCCGCTTCGCTCCGCTAAAATAATAGCTTCTGTTACAATCATTTTTTTCAGAAATTATCTTAATGTGTGCAATTGAAGTTTATTACAGGTATTGATTTACGTATTTAACTTTTAACGCGATAAAAGTAATATATTTTAAATCTCAGGGATATTTTCCGGTGATTCAGATATCAACATTTTAAAAAAAAGTAAACTTTTCTGTAATGTTTATGCAACCCGTTCGTCATATTAGAAAACTGAGTATTAATCTTAAAAGGGACAGTTATGAAAAGAACGTTTTTAATTATTATCCTGGTTGCCATAACAGGTATTCTATCAGCACAAAGGGACAGACTTGATGCTTTCTTCGACCGCTATTCCGGCGGCAAGGGGTATACTACTGTTAATATCAATGGGAACCTCCTGGGATTGTTTGCCAGGTTTGATGATGATGAGGAATTGGACAGACTGGCAAACAAGATTACAAACATCAGGATTGTCAGTACTGAGGACCATGAGATGCATCCGGGTGTCAATTTCTATGCAGAACTTAAGGATGACATCCGAAGAGGTAACTATGAAGAACTTATTACAGTCAAGGATAATGACGATGATGTTCTTGTACTTGTAAAAACAACCGGAAAGACGATTAATGAAATACTTATTGTTGCCAGCGGTGAAAATCAGACTGTGGTACAGATAAGAGGTTCATTAAATCAAAGAGATCTGGATCATCTTTCCAGGTCAAACATTGACGGACTTGAATATCTTGAAGAACTGGAGAATTAAGAGAAGTGATACCTTTACGGTGAAGATTTCACCAGAATGACGCCTGAAAAGTTCAGAAAAGAGATAATACCGGAAGGAAGAAGGTTATACTCCTTCGCCTTCCGCTATCTCAATATCAGGGAAGAGGCAGAAGATGTTGTTCAGGATGTCCTGACAAAATTATGGGAAGAAAGGGATACACTTGGCAAATACCTAAATATCAGCGCACTGGCCACAACCATGACACGTAACATGTGCATAGACAGGATAAGGAAAAAGAAAACAATCCGCATTGATGACAATGAGGTCCATAGCATAATCGGAGGTATGGAAGAGATGACCGGACTGATAATTGAGTGGGAAGAGGCATCATCACTGGCAAAAAAAATAATCTATCGTATGAATGAACCTTATAAAAGCGCTGTCATTCTTCGTGATATTGAAGGTTATTCTTATGAAGAAGCTGCTGAAGTGCTTGAAATGAATATCAATGCACTCAGAACTGTCCTATCCAGGGCAAGAAAAAGTGTACGTGAAGAATTAGAAAATATTTACAGTTATGGAACGGGAAAAGATAGAGGAGCTGCTAAAAAGGTATTATGACGGGTTTACCACCGAAGAAGAGGAAACAGTCTTAAAAGAATATCTCAGCAAGCCTGATGCTTCTTCACACTTTGCATCTGATAAAGCATTATTTGCATTGTCAGGAGAAAAGATACCTGAACCCTCAACGGAGTTCCTTGGAAGATTGTCAGAATTGGGATCTTCAAAGAATGAGGATCACAGACATCTCCGGATAGCCAGATATCTGTTGTCAGCAGCAGCAGGATTGGCATTGCTGGTAACATCGTATTTTGTCCTGACTGATAAACGTTCATCAGTCATGAATGACACTTACTCTGATCCTGAACTGGCATTGGCAGAAGTAAGGAGTGTATTATGTACTGTTTCAGCAAACATGAAAACCAGGACAGAACCGCTAAAAGCTTTCAGCATAATCAGCACAACCGGCAAATCGCTAAATGAACTGGGAAGGATTAACAGCACAATAGACCACAGCCTGAGCAAACTCCGGAATCTCAATAAGTTAGGAGATTCTTCACAACAAACAGATTATAACAAGTAGGAATATAGGATATGAAAAAGCAGATTTTACTTTTTGTTCTGGCGACAATCTCATTGTCAGCCATTTGTCAAAGAAGTCCCGTTGATGACCTTTTTGAAAAATACAATGGCAAAGAGGGATATACTTCAGTGTATATTTCATCTAAGATGTTCAGTCTTCTGGCGCGTATTGACAGTGAAGACAAAGATTTCCAGAATCTTGTATCAAGGATAAGAAGCATTAAGATCCTTTCAATTGACAGTGCAGCCAACGTATCCGGAGTTAACTTCTGTAATGAGTTGTTAAGAAAGCTCAACGGTTCCGGATTCGAGGAACTGATGACGGTTAAAGAGGAAAATGGTGAAGTAAGATTCATGATACATGAAGTAAATGGAAAAATAGCAGAGCTCGTAATGATCACAGGAGGGGAAGGCAGCTCGATAGTATCCATTTCAGGAGATCTGGACTTAAAATCTATTGCGGATCTGTCTGACAAAATGGGAATTGAAGAGCTCGAAGACCTTGATAAGGTAAAGGAAAAGGATGAATGAACAATTTATCGCGGATCCATTAAATATTGAAAGTAAATTTAATTTATTGAATATAAATGAAATATCCAGATATTAAGAGTACATTGCGACGAATATCAGCTGCATTAACTTTTCCGTTATTGCCATTTTGTTCTGAAGCTTATTAATCAGCCTGATTTATCAAACTTAAAAAACATGTTAGAAAAGAAACCAGCCATTTTCAAATCACCGGATCTTTCAAAGCTGAAAGAAGTTGTTATTGACCACAGAACAAAAATATATATTGCACCTGGTGCCGATACAGAGGAGGCCAAAAACCGCTATTTATTGCTTTCTTTGGCAAGGAAGAAATATTGATCCTCTTCGTTTCATTAATCATTATAGAACAATTGTCTCAGGAAATTTACCTTTTGATTATTCCCCGACTCTTTCATCCTGCCAGACAGTCTTCGTGAATTCGATACCTGATAAGATTCCGTCAGGGCATCGGCCATCTCCGTTTCCTGTAAAACCACCATCAGGAGCGCAAATAAGATTACATTCCGAGTCGTACAGTAAACCGAACATATCACAGCAGTAAGGCGGAACATAATAATACTTTTCACCTGTTGTCAGGGTGTATTAGCCCCTTAATTCATCGGACAAAATTATAGACAGAAATCTGTAATTT
>CAZGDJ010000257.1:0-5016 GCA_964524635.1 uncultured Rikenella sp.
TGATATCATAAGGGATTTACTTCGCAGTGAGACAATATGGTATTGCGGGCAATGCATGAGTTGCAAGACCCGCTGCCCCAGAGGTAATACTCCGGGGATGGTCATAATGGCTCTCCGTAAACTTTCCCAGGAACTGGGGTATTTTACCGAATCGGAGAAAGGAAGGCAGCAGTTCGCAATCAAAAGAACAGTAGGTGATAATGTCCTGAAACATGGCTATTGTGTAGTATCATACGATGTTGATCCTGAAGCCCATCCTGAGCAGGGACCTGCATGGGAACATTACTATAATCATATGGCGGATTCACTTGCACGCCTTGGAGGTGAATTGAATGGAAAAGAGGGTCCAACCCGCAGAATAAGCGATGATGTTCTTGATGAACTGAAAAGCATCTTTAAAGTCACCGGTGGCCTTGATCTCTATAATGCTATTGAAGAAGCCTCTGAGAAAAAAGCTGCAGAAATGGGGCTCGAGTTTAAAAAGGAGGGAAAGGACTTTGAATATTTCAGGCATGTTATCACTGTTGACAGCGGTAACCACCAAATTGAGAATGAAGAATTAAAAAAAGAGGAGTATGCATCTCGAAGGTAAGAAAAGGATCTGGGCAGAGTACCAGAAGAACATTCCTGAGGATCATTTCTTTTATGTCAGGTCATGCATCAGGCAGACATTCTTTGCCGGCTCAGAGCAGATTTTCCTTAAAATAATGCGTGATGATCTGGGGAAGGATATTTTTGAGGATCCCCGGCATACAACATGCACAGGAATAGGTTATCATGGTGATGTGGTACCTTTTGAAACGATCCAGACGGTTGTTGCACGTCATTTTGCGCTGGCTACTGAAGCAGGATATAAAAACATAGCCATCTCATGTGTCACTTCGTTTGGCATATACACAGAAATTCTGGAGACCTGGAAACACTTTCCAGAGACTCTGGAACGTACCCGGGAGGATCTTTACAATGCTACAGGCCGAGTTTTCGACTTGCCTGAATCTATTGCACATGCAAGTGATATTATTTATAAGTTCAGAGATGAAATTGAAAAAAAAGCGAAATATAACCTGGTCGATATAAAAACAGGAAAGCCTCTGAAGATAGTTGAACATATAGGATGTCACTATGCCAAAATGTTCCCTAAACACGGAATAGGTGGAGCGGAATTTCCTTATGTCCTTGTAGGAATGGTTGAAGCATGGGGTGGCGATATTATTGATTACCCTGAAAGACGTCATTGCTGCGGGTTTGGCTTCAGGCAATACCTGGTTCAGGCCAACAGGGGCTATTCATTATCAGCATCGCGTAAGAAGTTTGAATCTATGGAACCTTACAAGCCTGATATGATCATTGCCAATTGCCCCGGTTGCACAATGTTCATGGATCGCTGGCAATATACTATAAAAGAGATTGACGGTATTACCTATGGACATGATGGTCAGGGAATCCCTGTGCTGACTTACGAAGAAGTCGCAGGATTGATCCTTGGATATGATCCATGGGAGATAGGATTACAGTATCACAATGTGCAGGCTATGCCATTATTTAGGAAGATGGGAATCAAGGCTGAAACAGAAAAGAGATTTATGTCAAAAGATGGCAGGAGATTGCCGGAACCTGCCGGACTTATTAATTCATGAGTATGATGAACAAACATATACTTATCGCCGGCGGTGGCGTGGCCGGCATGGAAGCCGCCGGAGCCCTTGCTGATCAGGGTTACAGGGTCAGCGTAATAGAAAAGGAACAGAACACCGGAGGTCATATTTCCCGCTGGCATGCGCTCTTCCCTGACAGACGCCCGGCCGGGGAAGTAACAAAGCACCTCAGGAAACGTATTGAAAACAAAAATATTACTGTATACACAGGTCTTAGCGTTGACAATATCAGAAGTCATATTCATGGTCTGACAGCAGATATTTCTGATGGCAGCACCATTGATGCTGACGCTGTCATAGTTGCTACAGGCTTTGACCTTTTCGATGCCCGCCGCAAGGAGGAGTACGGTTATGGTATCTATGACAACGTAATCACATCTGCGGAGCTTGAAGATATGTTCAACTCGGGCAAAATACGTACAGTTGATGGAAAAACCCCGGACAGAATCGGATTTATTCATTGTGTGGGATCACGTGATGAGAAGGTCAAAAATAATCACTGCTCAAAAGTATGTTGCGTGACGGCTGTCAAGCAGGCCGTTGAAGTAAGACAAATGCTTCCTGAATGTGAGATCTTTTGCTTTTACATGGATATGCGAATGTTCGGGCCTTACTATGAAGAGTTATACCGCGAGTCACAGGAGAAACACAATATAAATTATATAAGAGGCAAAGTATCGGAAGCTTCAGTGACAATAAATAACCGCGTAGTTGTTAAAGTTGAAGATACTCTTGCCGGCAGGCCTCTGAAAATGGAAGTCGACCTTCTTGTACTGATGGTAGGAATGGAAATGTCAAAAACCGGAGAGAAACTGGCACAGTCATCAAAGCTGGAGACAGGAATAAACAGGTTCTATGAGACGGGTGACCATCATTATGGGAATAACAGGAGCAACAAAAAGGGCATTTTCTATGCAGGCACATGTACGGCACCTATGAATATTACAGATACTATCTCTCATGCGCGTGCTGCAGTCATTGAAACCATAAATTATCTGTCCTCAAAATGAGCATCGCTGCTGAGAATAAATTCGGATTCACAATCAATAAGAGCAGGCTCATAAATTATGATACCTCTGACCGTAGCGTGAGAAAGTATATCACTGACAGAGAGCCCAGCTTCAGACTCTGTTTTGCATGCGGCGGGTGTACGGCTGCATGTACCGCAGGCCAGCATGTCACTTTCAACCTGCGCAGGATGAACACATATATAAGAAGAGGAGAGATAGCACCTTTAAGGGAGGAGGTAACCCGTTGCATGCTATGCGGAAAGTGTCTTCTTGTATGTCCTCGTGGCGTTAATACCCGCAATGTTGTATCCCTGGCCGCTGAAGCAATAAAAAAACTGGAGAGGAATGAAATCTGACCTGTTCATATGGCCATTTAACCTGGGGCTTTTTTTCATTCTGATCTACTCTGTGGTTAGAAGCGTAGTATGGTTTCGTAAACTATCACGTCCTGATAAACTGCGCCTGCAGCGTGGCTTCTTCGGCCGGCCTTTCATGCAGAGTCTTGGAGAGATAGTAAGGGAGAGCTTATTGCACAGAAGGATTTTCAAAGTCAATCCTTTGCTGGGTTACATGCACATGAGCCTGGCATTCGGATGGTTTCTTCTTATTGTCTTTGGTACTATTGAGGCTGACATCTTCGGGGAGAAGCACCTTAATCCTCCTGCACATGCTATTTTCTTCCGGTTCTACAATCCGGAGCATGGAGGAGCCGGTTTTGCTCAGGTGTTCAATTTCTGGATGGATCTGCTCCTGGCTTTTATCCTGTCCGGACTGTTGCTGGCAATAATAAAACGCTTCATCCCTAACGCGGTGGGTATGAAGAAGAGAACAAGACATACATTGACAGACCGTATTGCTCTTGCAAGTCTCTGGATGATCTTCCCGTCAAGATTACTCGCTGAGAGTTTTACATGTGGTACACATGGCAGCGGAAGCTTTCTGACAGGTAACTTTGGAGAATTACTCGCCTCATTCCTCCCTGCAGCTCAGATAGCTCCTTACTTCTGGTGGCTTTATAGCTTGTCGCTCGGCACCTTCTTTTTTCTTCTTCCGGTAACACGCTATTTTCATATACCTGTCGAACTGTTTTTAATCTTTATGCGCAACTCAGGAATAAAAACAGGAGATAAGCCTTCATCTTACACGGAAGTACAGCTTCATGCCTGTTCTTCATGCGGTGTTTGTGTCAGTACCTGCCAGATGAGTTTTGCTGCCGGAATAAATAACATTCAGTCAGCCTATTTCCTGAAAGGCATGCGCAATGGTAAGGATATCAGTGATATAGCCATGAACTGCCTCATGTGCGGACGTTGTGAGGAAGTATGTCCGGTTGGCATTGAGCTTGGTCCTATGCGCATGATACAACGTCGGCAGCAAAGAGATGAAGATAAGGTAAGGAAATTCATGGATGGTTATTCTCTGAATAATTCAAGGAGGTTTGTGGAGAAAGAGACAACACAGTCATATAGCTACCTTGTGGAATCAGAGCCTGTAAAGGCTGATGTGATCTTTTTCGCAGGCTGTATGACTCATCTGACACCTGCAATTATTAAAGCCATGAAGAAGATCATGGACAGCGCGGGTGTAAGTTATTACTTCATGGACGAGACTGGTGGAGTTTGCTGTGGAAGACCTTTAATGCTTGCAGGCAGGGATAAAGAAGCAAGGGAACTGATAAACCACAATTCATCTGTGATATGGAAATCTGGTGCAAAAATCCTCGTCACTTCGTGCCCTATTTGTTATAAGGTATTCAATGAAAGCTATTATCTGGATGCAGAATTGATGCATCACTCTGAATTCATCAACCTGCTTATTGAGGAAGGGTCACTGCGACTTGGTTACCTTCATAAAAAGGTTGTATATCATGATCCATGCGAACTTGGCAGGGGATCAGGTATTTATGCTGCCCCAAGAGAGGTTATCAGCTATGTGGCGGACCTGCAGCCTGTACCACAGGAAAATACTATGAGTCTCTGTTGCGGAGGTAGCCTGGCAAATATGACTGTCACATCAGAAAAACGCTCCTTAATAGCTCACGATGCTGCAAAAAACCTTACTATCGGTAACCCTGATGAACTGATTACTGCCTGTCCGCTATGTAAAAAAACATTCAGCCAGGCTACTGAAACAAGGGTTAAAGATATCGCCGAGCTGGTGGCAGAAGCATTGCCTTTACCCCTGGTCAAAAGACAAAATACTGGCAAAAGGAAGCTTCAGACTATCACTGGTAATAGTTAATAACTTTTTCATAAAGGTTAAGTAATCACGGTTACAGGCTGTGTTGAGACATTTTTTTGAATTTAATTTGCGACCATTATTGATTTCAGAATACTCTGGAACGATTTTTG
>CAZGDJ010000258.1:0-4993 GCA_964524635.1 uncultured Rikenella sp.
GAATAAAGTATCTTTTTCTTCTCTTGTGAGACTGTCATATCCGCCTTTTGAAATCTTGTCAAGAATGTGATCTATAGCTTTTTGTCGTTCTGCCTTGTCACGATTGTAGTCATGATCCGTTTTGGGCTTTTTATAAGTCACCCTGAGTTTTTTTCTTGGTTTAAAGAGAGTAACAAAAAAGTCTATGATCCTGTTAAGCCAGGCGCCCAGATCTTTCCCGTTCTTTATCCCTGTGCCGTATGCCAGACCCATAAGTGCACCTCCAATGTGAGCTATTTTGCCACCGGTATTGACAGAGAAATCAAATATGGAGGTTATAAGAAAAGTTATCAATGCAAGGTATTTCAGCTTTATCCGGCCGAAAAGCAGAAGATGCATCTCCATGTCAGGAATATAAACTGCCGTTGCAATCACGATAGCCATTATCGATGCAGAAGCTCCAAGAGCGATAGACACATTTACTGCTCCGGCAAAAGCAGGAAAAATGTTGAAGACGGTTATATACAACAAACCGCCAACCATGCCTCCCAACAGGTAAAGAGACACAAGCTTCCGCTGATCAAGGTAAGTAAGGAATATCTTACCAAACCACCAGAGCCACAGCATATTGAACAGCAGGTGAATGAATCCCTGGTGTACAAACATATAGGTAAGCAGTGTCCATGGTCTGTCAAGTACGGCCGGCAGGGCAGCAGGAACAGCAAGATACCCGATGACCGTTTCAGCCAGAGCAGGTCTGGAAGCCAATACACCTGTCATCTCCAGGATCTTTATTACCAGGAAGATGCCGACATTGATAAAGATAAGCCTGTTAAGGCTGGTGCCGTGTTTGAATGATGCTTTTATCTCGTCCCAGATGCTCATCAATAGAGTGTTTTTGTTGTTTTCCTCCAGATCCTTATCATTATGTAACCAAATATCATGCCTCCGAGGTGAGCTGCGTGCGCAATGTTGCTCCCGGGGCTTGTAACGGCAAGATAAAGTTCTATGGCTCCGTAAGCCAGAACAAACCATTTTGCTTTAATCGGGATTGGGGGCAATAGCAACATTAGCTGTGTATTTGGGAATAACATACCAAAAGCAAGGAGGACTCCAAAAATAGCGCCTGAGGCTCCCACTGTCGGTATATTTAATAAAAGGTTCAGTTTTGCCATCAGGGGATCTACAAAGTTCTTGTTCTGGCTCAGATAATTCATCCCATTATCATATACTTCCTGAAGCTGCCCTGGGCTGATTACTGCCATCACATTATGATATTGAATTGCCTGAACAAGCTCATGGGTAAATGCAGCTCCAAGTCCTGTGATGAGATAGTACAGAAGAAATCTTTTAGATCCCCACACCTGTTCAAGTATCACACCGAAAATAAACAGGGCATACATATTAAACAGCAGATGGAAGAAGTTACCATGCATGAACATGTGCGTGATAACCTGCCAGGGTCTGAAATACTCAGATTTCGGAAAATACATACCAAGTATCCCGTTCAGATCGGTGCCCCACATTGCTTTTGTCACATACATGAGAAGCAACATAATGGCGTTTATTATGATAAGGTTCTTAACAACCGGTGGGAGATCCACAAATCTTCTATTCATCTTTCCTCCTGAGATTTCTTTTAAGTGGGCAAATTTAATCAAACATTATGAATATCAGCGGAACCGTTTGTCAAGCTCTTCAAGTGTGATAATGCTCATTACCATACGGCCTGAAGGTGAATAGCTGGGGAGAGAGCATGCAAACAGCATATCAAACAATTCCTCCATTTCTGTCTGGGTGAGAGCCAGGCCGTATGGGATAGCAGAGGCTCTGGCCATCGAAAGTGCAACTCTTTCACGTGCTCCTATTGAAGGATCACCAAGGGTGACTTTGTATTCCGAGAGAATAGTCTCAAGCATATCAAGAGGGTTTGCATTACGACTGTCAGCCGGATGACCTTTGATAATGACCTTGTTGCCTTTCTTTATCTCAATATCAAATCCCAGGGTTTTTACCTGCTCCTGAATCTCCTGAAGTATTACAATATCGCCAGGATTGAGTTCTGTCTCAACAGGGAACATTGATACCTGCATTGGCGCAGAACCTTCACCAAGTGAAGCAAGAAACTTTTCGTACAGGACTCTTTCATGGGCTCTTCGCTGGTCAATCATCATAATTCCTGACATAACAGGGCACATTATATACCTGTTCTTAATCTGGAAAAAGCGACGGAAATTTCCTTCACCCTTGTTCTCTGTGCTATCCTCTCCTGAGTCACTGCTGCGCGCTGTCACAGTAAAGAGAGACTCCCAGTTTGAAGAATCTTTTTTACCGGTATAACCATTCCATTGTGTCTCAGCTTTATTGTACTCAATATTATCAAATGGATTAAATGTACTATCAACTTCAATTGCCGGCGTTGAGGGAAGCGGCATATCATTGGTGATAACAGGTATTTCCACTGCTCCTTCAGGCCCGAAATCCATCGAAGGAACGACATTAAAGCGTCCCAAAGCTTCACGCACAGATGCGAGCATTATCTGCCATACGGAGCGTTCGTCCTCGAACTTCACTTCAGTTTTTGAGGGATGAATATTAACATCGATGGCTGCCGGGTCAGAGGTGATAAAGATGAAATAAGCCGGTACTGCTTCAGGAGGGAGGATACCCTGGTATGCTTCTATTATGGCCCGGTGAAGGTACGGATGACGGATGAATCTGTTGTTAATGAAAAAGAACTGTTCTCCGGGCGTACGTCTTGCGTTTTCAGGCTTGCCAACAAAACCGGAAATATTGACGATTGTAGTTGAAGAATCTACTGATACAAGGTTCTGGTTATACTGTTTACCAAAAATGGATATTATGCGTTGCCGCTGATTTCCGGACTGCAGGCGGTAAATCTCCTGGTCATTGTGAATGAGAGTGAACCTGATCTCAGGGTGGGCAAGGGCTACTCTTTGAAATTCAGTTATAATATGCCTGAACTCAGTATTATCAGATTTAAGAAATTTACGTCTGGCAGGTACATTGTAAAACAGGTTCTTGACACTGAAAACAGATCCAGTTGCGCAGGGGCATGGTTCCTGCTTCTCAACCCTGGAGTTGCTGATTACCAGCAGGGTACCTGTCTCATCTTCTTCACGCCTGGTTTTTAACTCTGTCATTGAGACGGCAGCTATGGAGGCAAGAGCTTCACCCCTGAATCCTTTTGTAGTAATGGCAAAAAGATCATCAGCTGATTTTATTTTTGATGTAGCATGCCTTTCAAATGACAGTCGGGCATCTGTCTCACTCATTCCACAACCGTTATCAATAACCTGAACCAGTGTGCGGCCGGAATCCCGGATCACAACATTTATGTCAGAAGCCCCGGCATCAACAGCATTCTCGACCAGCTCTTTAACAACAGACGCAGGTCGTTGAATAACTTCGCCGGCGGCAATCTGGTTTGCGACAGAATCAGGAAGCAGTTTAATAATATCTTTCATGAGCAGGATCCGACAGTTAAAAGCGGAAATACATAATTGAAACCACCCGGTTTTTTAGTCTGATGAAATTAGTAACGCCAATATTGTGTTTTGTACAAATGTACGAAAGGAGAGGAAATAGGCAAAGGATACAATCAGGGTGGAGTGAGGTTATTTGAAGTATTATATGTTGACATAGTTCCTGATTATTGTGTATAGTTTTTCCATATCTATTGGCTTGGATATATAATCATTGCAACCTGCCATGAGCGCTTTCTCCCTGTCTCCAATCAGGGTATAAGCCGTCTGGGCAATCACAGGAAGGTCAGGGCGGATCTTTTTTATTTCAGATGTTGCTTCAAGACCATTGATACCGGGAAGCTTAATATCCATCAATACCATGTTTATCAAAGGATTGTTTCTGCATTGTTCTATGGCAGAATATCCGTCACGTGCATAGTAGATATTCCTGGATTTCTTTCTCAGAACCTGAGCCAGATAGTAATAGTTTATCTCTTCATCTTCAACAATCAGTATGTTCAATTCCTTTGGTTTATCAGTCTTTTTCAGGTTGGCATCATTGACATCATCACATTTCTCAAAGGGGAAGGTGAAAAAGAAAGTGCTTCCTTCACCTGCAACTGACTCAGCCCATATCTTTCCCCCCATTTTTTCTATATAAGCTTTTGCTATGGATAGTCCGAGACCCGTACCCCCATAAGCCCTGGAGAATGTTATGTCTGCCTGTTTAAAGGGCTCAAAAATATCAGCAAGGGAATCAGGTGGTATCCCAATACCTGTATCCTGAACACCTACTTCAATAAAGTCGTTATTAACAGAATACTGAATTGCAATGTGGCCTTTGTTTGTGAATTTAATTGCATTATCAAGCAGATGGTCTATTATTGTCATCAGCTTGCTGCGGTCAGAAATAATATAAAGTTCCTTGAACGCCGTTTTATTTTCAAGTATAAAATCTATATTTTTTGACTCAACATTGTTTTGGTAGCGTGAGAAAATATCATAAATCAACCTGACGACATTGAATCTGTCAGAGGAGATTACTATATCATCAGCAGAAATTCGTGAAATCTCCACAATGTTTGTAACAATAGTCAGCAGGTTCTGAGCGCCGAGGGTAATACGGTCAAGATAATCATTCAGATGTTCAGTATCCCCTGTATCATCTTTTATAAGGTTGGCGAAACCCATGATAGCGTTCATTGGAGTCCGCACCTCATGTGAAATATTTGACAGGAATGCAGTTTTAAGCTTGTCAGCTTTTTCTGCTCTGTTTTTTGCAATTATAAGGTCAGTGGTACGCTCCTCCACTAACCTTTCAAGGTTTGTCCTGTATTCATGAAGTTCTTTTTCATTTGAAACCCTCTCGGTGATATCATTAATAATGTTTACAATGGCAGGTATATCGTAATTCTTAATAAATGAATTTGAGATTGCGACCTGAATCAGAGTTCCATCTTTCTTTATATATTCCTTTTCGTGATAAGCCGTCTGGCCTTTTTCCAGCCTGTCCAGCATTTTCTCAT
>CAZGDJ010000259.1:0-4977 GCA_964524635.1 uncultured Rikenella sp.
ATTCCCATGCGGCAACATAAGAGTACTCTGCGTCATTTCTTTTTGCTTCACCGTCTTCTGTCTGGCTTTCTTCGCGGAAATGGGCACCACAGGACTCTTTACGGTTCAGAGCATCTGTGATGAGCAACTCTGCCAGCTCAAGGAAGTCGGCCACTCTTCCCGCTTTCTCAAGCTCCTGGTTCAGATCGGCTCCTTCACCGGGGACCATAAGATCACTCCAGAACTCCTTTTTTAGCTCTTCAACAAGTTTGAATGCTTTTTTTAGGCCTTCTTCGTTGCGTGTCATGCCACAATAGTCCCACATGATCTTTCCAAGGCGTTTATGAAAGCTTGCAGCAGTGTGTTTTCCTTTTATTGAAAGGAACCTGTTAATTCTTTCACGTGCAGCTGTTTCTGATACTTCGAATTCAGTACTGTTTGTAGGTATCTTTGGAGTCCTTATTTCACCGGCAAGATAGTTGCTGATGGTGTAAGGAATGATGAAGTAGCCGTCTCCGGCTGCCTGCATCAGTGAGCTGGCTCCCAGGCGGTTGGCACCATGGTCTGAGAAGTTGGATTCACCTATGGCAAAAAGACCCGGGATAGTAGTCATCAGTTCATAATCAACCCAGAGCCCACCCATAGTATAATGACCGGCCGGATATATTCGCATGGGCTCCTTATACGGATCCATGCCTGTTATTGCTGTATACATTTCAAACAGGTTCCCGTATTTGTTTTCAATAGCTTTTTTACCCTGTTTATTAATTGCATCGCGGAAGTCAAGATTGACAGCCATACCTGTGTCTCCAACGCCATAACCTGCATCGCATCTCTCCTTGGCAGCGCGGGAAGCCACATCACGTGGAACAAGGTTACCGAAAGCCGGGTAACGTCGTTCTAGATAGTAATCTCTTTCTTCCTCCGGTATATCATCAGGCTGACGCTTGTCTCCTTTTGTTTTCGGTACCCAGATACGTCCATCGTTTCTCAGGGATTCTGACATGAGAGTCAGTTTGCTCTGAAATTCATTGAGCTGTGGTATGCAGGTAGGGTGTATCTGCACAAAGCTCGGGTTTGCAAAAGCAGCTCCCTTTTTATAAGCCTTCCAGGCGGCAGAGGCATTTGAGTTCACTGCCAGGGTTGAAAGAAAATAGATAGTGCCATACCCTCCGGTAGCCAGAACGACAGCGTGTGCCGAGTGTCTTTCTATTTCTCCTGTAATAAGGTTGCGTACAATAATTCCGCGGGCCTTCCCGTCAATGATTACAATATCAACCATTTCTCTGCGGGGGAACATTGTGACTGTTCCTGCTTTAATTTGCCTGTTAAGTGATGAATAAGCACCCAGAAGGCATTGTTGCCCGGTCTGTCCCTTTGCATAAAATGTACGGGAAACCTGCACTCCCCCAAAAGACCTGGTGTCAAGGGTACCACCATATTCACGGGCAAAGGGTACCCCGAGGGCCGTGTAATGATCAATAACCTGGTTGCTTACCTCGGCGGCACGGTAAACATTGGCCTCACGGGCTCTGAAATCACCACCTTTGATCATGTCATAGAAAAGACGATAAACGCTGTCTCCGTCATTCTTGTAATTTTTGGCAGCGTTGATGCCTCCCTGTGCAGCCACAGAGTGAGCCCGCCTCGGTGAATCCTGGTAGCAGAAGACCTTTACGTTGTAACCCAGTTCACCAATAGATGAAGCTGCTCCTGCGCCAGAGAGACCTGTACCGATTATGATGACATCAAGTTTCTTTTTGTTTGCCGGATTAACAAGTTTTGAATTTGCTTTGTACCTGGTCCACTTTTCTTCCAGGGGACCTTCCGGAATTTTTGAATTAAGATTTATCATGACGCGGTGTTTCTTCAGGTTATTTGAAAAGCCAGATAAAAAGAGGTATCACTGCAAACCCGGTTGGTATTACAACAGCATATATCAGTGAAAGAGCTTTTATCACCGGAGTCCAGAAATTGTTGTTTAGTCCCAGGGTTTGAAATGCCGCCTGTAAGGCATGATAAAGATGAAAACCCAGCAAGACAAAACAGACCCAGTACATGATTACATAGGCTGGAACTGTAAATAACTGATAAGCAACAGAGTAGAAGTCTTCCGGATTGCCGCTGACAAGACCAATCCTGATAAAATAGAAATTGAAGAAGTGAATTACGAGAAAAATCAGTATTGACAATCCGGTCCAGATAGTAAACCTTGAAAAGGCTGATGTTTCTGATTTGTTAGTGACTGCATATTTTACAGGCCGTGCAAGCCAGTTCTGCACCTGCAATGTTATCCCGTAAATAACATGAATCAGGATAGTCAGGAATAAGATTACTTCAAACACTTTGATAAGCGGGAACGAGGCCATGAAGTGCGCTGCTTTATTGAAAGAAACCGGATCACTCTTCAGCAACAATAAATTGATGCCCAGATGCACAGGCAGAAATACAAGAAGAAACAATCCGGCCAGCGCCATTACAAACTTCTTTGATATGGCTGAAAAAAGTAGCTTACTCATCGGTTTCAGGCTTTTGTTTTCAGGGTACGGGAAAAAAAAGACAAACAAAATGTCTTCTTAATCGTAAATTTAAAAAGTTTTTCCACTTAATCAAATATTAAATGAACAGGAGACTCTCATCTGGTCCTATCATGGTAGAATACAGCGATACGGGCAAGGGCAGCCCGATTGTCCTGCTACACGGTTATCTTGAAGCAAAGGAAGTATGGCAGCCCCTTATTTCATTACTTGAGAAAGAACATAGGATTATATCGGTTGACCTGCCAGGTCACGGCCGATCTGGCGTAACCGGAGAGGTACACTCTATGGATTTTCTTGCCGGCATTGTAAAAGAGGTTATTTGTCAGATTAATGAAAAGAAGGTAATACTGGCAGGGCATTCCCTTGGGGGTTATGTAACTCTTGCATTTGTTGAAAAATATCCGGAGTTACTGACAGGATATATCCTTTTTCATTCTCACGGGAATGCAGACACACCCGAAACTGTTATAAAAAGGAAAAGAGAAATTGAGGTAGTCAGGGCGGGGAAGAAAGATATTATGTGCCCGGCAAACATATCAATGATGTTCGCTGAAAAAAACCTGACTCTTATGCCCGGAGCGCTTCAAAGATCAAAAGAAATCGCCTCCTATATACCGGCAGATGGTATCATAGCCATGCTTAACGGCATGATGATGAGACCATCAAGATCAGGTATAATTGAGGGCGGAACAGTCCCATTGCTATGGATACTTGGGAAGTGGGATCGCTACTTCAGTCCTGAAAAAGCAATAGGAAATATTGTGTTACCGCCAAATGCCAGAGTGGTTATCCTTGAAGAATCGGGGCATCTTGGCTTCATTGAAGAAACAGAGCTGTCAGCCAGGATAATAAATGAATTCTCAGAATCAATTCAGGCAGGCAAGCCGCCTTATCAATTTTTATTTTCCAAATAATCCAGTGCGTCAAGCAGAGTCTTGTCAATCTTCTCCCAGATGGGATAGAATCCCTTATTGTCAAGCATGTTACGTGCAATATATGCCTTAAGCTGAGTAGAAATGATATCCTGTGAGATTTTTATTTCATCATATACAGGTGCCACACCATTATCTGAGGCGAAACTGATAAACTTCCGGGTCAGATTCTGATCTGACAGCCATTTATCAAGAGAAGACCATTCTGAATACTTTTTCATTTTGTCGCGGTTGTCTTCTGTATATCGGAGAGCGAACCTGTAAATCAGACCCGAGTTTCTTATGTCCATGAAGTATTTTGTCAGCCCAATAGTGTCCAGAGGGATAAACATGTCGGGCATTATTCCTCCTCCTCCATAAACAGTCCTGCCACCCGGAGTAGTAAACCGCAGAGAGTCAGGGAGGTGAATTGAATCTTCCTGTTCAAATTCTCCGTGGATATATCTCATCCCAAGGTCTTCATAGTATTTTTCAATGCCTTCATCATAAGGCTTTTGAATTGATCTGCCGGTAGGGGTATAGTAACGTGCTATGGTAAGTCGCATTCCCGAGCCGTCGCGAAACATCACTGGTTCCTGCACAAGGCCTTTGCCAAATGATCTTCGACCTATAATTGTACCACGGTCATTATCCTGTATGGCACCGGCAAGTATTTCGCTTGCCGAGGCACTCCATTCATCAATAAGAATTACTAATTCTCCTTTTTCAAATTCGCCGTCAGATGTGGCACGTACTTCCTGACGTGGTTTTGATTTACCCTTTGTAAACACAATGAGGTCACCTTCCGGAAGGAACTGGTCTGCAATCATCGTTGCTGCATCCATAACACCTCCGGAGTTTCCTCTAAGATCAAGGATTAGCTTTTTCATACCATCTTTTTTAAGTTCATTAAGCCCTTTCATGAACTCAGCAAAAGTAGTAATCGCAAAGGTTGATATTTTGATATATCCGACCTCATCGTTCATCATATAAGAAACATCTACGCTGAAAATAGGTATCTTATCACGGACAATTGAGAATGGTAGAAGTTCATCAGCTCCTTTACGTTCAACTTTTATTTCAACCCTGGTGCCGCGGGGACCCTTCAGCATCTTGATTATAACATCATCAGGTATTTTCTTGCCGGCAACGAGGGAGTCATTAATATAAATGATCTTATCACCGGGGAGAATTCCCAACTTTTCTGATGGGCCTCCGGAGATTGTACTAATAATTAATACGGTGTCAGTGATCATGTTAAATGAAACACCAATTCCATCAAAATTGCCCTGCAGAGGCTCATTTGCCTGTGCCAGGTCCTGGGCAGGGATATATACCGAATGAGGGTCCAGCGAGCGAAGCAACACTGGTATGGTTTCCTCTATCAGGGCATCACGGCTAATAGTGTCAACGTAATCAGACTCGATGATATCAAGGATCCTGCTTAGTTTATCATTTGAAGGGGGGAAGTTTGTGTATACTCCATTTTGCGGATGGGGCATATAAAATCCTACGAGTATCCCAACGGCTAAACCAATTGAGATAAT
>CAZGDJ010000260.1:0-4954 GCA_964524635.1 uncultured Rikenella sp.
ACCTGTGGTCCAAAAGGTATCTGTGCTACAATCCATGTAAACTGATCATCAGTCTCTGTTATTTTTGACGAGACACGATATATCCTGTCTGCCTTTTCATGGTATTTATCGTAACTTATTTCATCAGAAACATAAATTATCAGAAACAAAGCGCTGGTGATACCAAGTGTAAGGCCAAGTATATTCAGGATGCTGTAGCCCTTATGTTTCAATATATGCCTGACAGCAGTTTTGATCAAGTTCTTAAACATATTTCTATTTTTTTCTCATTGTTAAGTTAAAAATAACTATTGAACATCCGAATACAATCAAATCCATTCACAAAACATTAACATGAATTAACATTTGGCATATGGCTTTCAGGTCAAAGGCTTTACCGGAGCAAGGTGTATAATATTAAGACATATTCTGTCTAATTATTTTACACATCTCTATTTAACTGCTACTGTATATATCTGACATTTTGTTACTTACGAAAATGGCATGTTTCTTGGTTTATCTATTACTCAAATTTATCTTGAACATGAATAAAATTATCTTTACAGCATTTCTGTTTTTCACAGTCGGGATCAGCGCATTATCAGCGCAGGAAAAGAAGTGGACGATTGAGGATTGCATAAATTACGCAATAGCAAATAATATTGGCCTGCAAAGACAGAGACTGCAAACTGAAACTGCCGAAGTTAATTACCTGCAGGCGAGAATGGGATTGTTACCAACACTGAACCTGGGATCAGATGCCAGTTTCAGGTCCGGAAGATCAATTAGTCCGGCAAACAATCTTATTACTTTCAACCAGAACCTGAGCAATCAATATTCCGTGAATTCGGAAATTAATTTATTCAGTGGATTTACTGCTCTGAATACAATTACTGCCAGAAAATTTATGGTTAAAGCAGGAATGGAGGCTGAGAAGATTGTACGGAATACGCTTATCGTTGATATACTGGGACAATACTACCAGGTAATATATGCCACGGGGCTGGAAACAGCTGCTAAAATGCAGCTTGAACTTTCCGAATCGCAGCTGTTCAGAATCAGCAGGATAGTGGAGACGGGTAAAGAGGCAGTGGCAAGGAAATATGAAATAGAAAGTGAAGTATCAGCTGACAGGCTTGCATATACCTCTGCGCAAAATTCTGCTGAACAGGCAGTTACTACACTAAAACAGATGCTTCAGCTTGATCCGGGAACAGAGTTTGACATTTTATTACCGGATCTGGAAAGTGCTCTTATAACCAATGAAGACTATAATCCTGACAGCATTTATCAGGTGGCATCAGAAGTTTTACCACGTCTGAAAGCGATTGATTATGAGCTGCAAGCTGTACAAAAGCAAGTGGCAGTGGCAAAGGGTAACCTGGCACCCAGTCTCAGAGCCGGAGGAACAATATCAAAGGGCTACTACAAAGAAATAAATGATACGATACCTCAGGTTCCTTTTGCAGAACAATTGAAAAACAACAACAGCCAGGCCTTGTACCTTTCTCTCAATATCCCCATTTTCAATAATTACCTGAATGGAAGAGCTATAAGGCTTGCAAAAATACAAAAGAGTGATACTGAACTCCGCCTTCTCCTTGAGAAGAACAATCTGTATACTGAAGTCGAAAACGCCTGTCTTGATTATAACAGGGGAAAGGATGAGTATCTGGCAGCAGAATCAAATCTTGAGTTTAACAGGAAATCATTTTACACTATTGAAAAGAAATTCGAAACAGGTCTTGTAGAAGTTACCGATTATTCGTCGGCAAAAACAGCACTTTTCGTTGCAGAGACTGAAGCGCTCAGAACCAAACTGCAGCTTCTTATACGCGGCCTCACTATTCAGTTCTACACTACAGGAGAATATGAAAACATAATATTTAATTAATATCTAACAATTTAAAAATGGACACACCACTTGAAAGTATGGATAAGCCAATACCTAAAAAGAAAGGTCTGCAGAAGAAACATATCGGATATATAGCAGCTGCAATTGCTTTTATAGCCCTCATTTATATGGCTTTCTTCACAGACCGTTCTGCCACATTTAAAGTTGAAAAGGATAAGCTTATTATTGAAACAGTTATAAAGGGACAATTCAACGATTACATCACCGTTCCGGGTACAGTTGAACCTATCAGCACCATCCTTCTTGATGCTCAGGAGGGTGGTCGTGTTGAAGAAATACTCATTGAAGAGGGTTCAATGGTAAAAAAAGGAGATATCATTCTGAGACTGTCCAATCCTGACCTTCATCTGAATATTCTTGACAGCGAAGCGCAGCTTGCAGAGAAAGATAACTTCCTGAGGAATACCCAGATAGCGATGGAACAGGAGAGACTTCAAATAAAACGTGAACTGCTTAACCTGAAATACGATATTGAAAGAAAAGAACGCAACTATCAGCAGAATCTCACTTTGATAAAGGACAGCCTTATTTCCAGGGAAGAATTTATCCGCTCTAAGGAAGATATGGAAATGGCACGTCAGTCGAGAGATCTTTTTGTTGAGCGACAGAAACAGGACTCTATTTTCCGATCTGTTCAGGTTGAGAGCCTGAAAAATAATCTTGACAATATGCGCAGGAACCTTTCACTTGTAAGGCAAAGAGTCGAAAACCTGAATGTCAGGGCTACCGTTGACGGACAGCTTGGTCTTCTGGTTCCGGAATTAGGACAATCGATTAGCAGAGGTGCCAATATGGGACAGATCAATGTGCTTACATCATTTAAAGTTACCGCCCTGATTGATGAACATTATATTGACAGGGTCAGAACACAGCTTACTGCAAAGCTTGACAGGCAGGGCAACGAATTTGATCTGGTAGTGAAAAGGGTATATCCGGAAGTAAGAAACGGAACATTTGAGATTGACATGGTTTTCCAGGACAGTATTCCTGATAATATCAGAACAGGACAGACATACTATATAAGCCTTCAATTAGGACAACCGAAAGAATCAGTAATGGTTCCGATAGGAGGCTTCTTCCAGGAAACAGGCGGACAATGGATATTTGTCCTTGACCCCACTGAATCATTTGCTACCAGAAGGGAAACATCTATCGGAAGGAAAAATCCAAAATATTATGAGGTCCTTGGCGGGCTTCAACCGGGCGAAAAGGTAATTATTTCCGGGTATGATACATTCGGCAAAAACGAGAAACTGATTTTCAGGAAATCCAAATAATATCAAATACTCAAAGTCATGATTAAAACAAATGATTTAACCAAGGTCTTCAGAACTGAAGAAGTTGAGACAACAGCACTGAACAAAGTTAACCTGAATGTTAAGGAGGGTGAATATGTTGCAGTCATGGGTCCTTCAGGATGTGGCAAGTCAACCCTTTTAAATATCCTGGGTTTACTTGATAATCCCACATCGGGCAGTTATATCTTTAACGGTACTGAGGTAGCTAATCTTAAGGAACGTGACAGAACTATCTTCAGGAAAGGGAATATAGGTTTTGTTTTTCAGAGCTTTAACCTGATTGATGAGCTCAATGTTTATGAGAATGTTGAGCTGCCTCTTATCTATCTGAAGATGAAGGCCGCCGACAGGAAGAAAAGAGTCGAGGAGGTTCTTGAAAGAATGAAGATCGGCCATCGCGCCAAACACTTCCCTCAACAATTGTCAGGGGGACAACAGCAGAGAGTAGCTATTGCCCGCGCTGTTGTCGCTAATCCAAAACTGATACTGGCTGATGAACCTACAGGTAACCTTGACTCAAAAAACGGTCTTGAGGTTATCAACCTTCTTTCAGAGCTGAATAAAGAGGGAACGACCATTATTATGGTAACACACTCGGACCGTGACGCCGGTTATGCTCACAGAATCGTAAAACTGTTCGACGGACAGATTGTCAACGGGCAATAAAGGGATTGTCAGATAAATAGGATATCTGGTAATGAGGGTGTCTTAAAAGCCACCACCTCCCTCCTGCGTTGCGGGAGTACCCCCCGCTTAGCGGGGCAGGCTCTCCTCTAAAGAGGAGTATCCCGACATAATGTCAGGGCGGGGTGGTTTAAAAATAATTTAAGATGCCCTCATTTTTTATATCCCGTATCTGGATATTTTATTATAGAGTGTTTGCCGTGTGATACCCAGTTTTCGAGCCACAGTACTCAAATTGTTGCCGTATTTCCTCAGGGCCTCCGCTATCATTTTCTTTTCCATATCCTCCAGCGTCATTTCAGCATGGAGCAATCCGGCGGCAGATGGAGTGAAGATAAAATCAGACTGTTTCAATACATTTGAATCGCTCATAATGACAGCTTTCTCAATTGCATGCTGTAACTCCCTTACGTTTCCGGGCCAGTTATGATTGGTTAGTTTCTCAAGAGCAGGAATGCTTATCTTCATCCTCTCCTTTCCATACCGCTCACATTGAATTTTCAGGAAGTGACTGGCAAGGATCGGGATATCATCAACCCTGTCACGCAATGGAGGGACTTCAATCATAATGGTGTTTATCCTGTAAAGCAAGTCTTCACGGAATCTTCCCTCCCTTACCATTTGTATGATATTACAGTTTGTGGCACAGATAAGCCTTATATTTATCGGGATCTGTTTGTTTGATCCTACCCTGACGATATACCGGTTCTGAAGGACTCTGAGAAGTTTTGCCTGTGACTGAAGAGACAGATTACCGATTTCATCAAGAAAGAGAGTTCCTTTGTTTGCTGCTTCAAATTTTCCAATTCTGTCTTCCCTGGCATCAGTGAAAGCGCCTTTTGCATGACCAAAAAGCTCACTTTCAATAAGCGATTCTGTGACGGAGCCCATATCCACACTAACCATAAGCTCACCTGCTCTTTTTGACAGTCGGTGTATCTCTCTGGCTACAAGCTCCTTACCAGTTCCGTTCTCACCTGTTATCAGTACATTGGCGTCAGTGGATGCCACTTTCTTGACAATATCCATCACCCTGATCATGGTTGGTGATGCTCCCTGTATGATCCTTTCACTACCG
>CAZGDJ010000261.1:0-4951 GCA_964524635.1 uncultured Rikenella sp.
GCTTCGGGCAACAACAATGTCATCTCCTGATATCCGTGCAGGAGTGGCACTTCTGATTGCAGCAATGTCAGCAGAAGGAATTAGCTATATTCACAATGTTGAGCAAATTGACAGAGGTTACCAGGATATTGACAAACGCCTTAATGCCGTTGGCGCAGAGATAATCAGAAAATAAAGACGAAATGAATATAACAACCATTAATACCTATGAGGCACCCCTTCCTGCCGGGCACTATTCTCAGGCAATAGTAGCGGGAAACATGATTTTCGTTTCGGGACAACTGCCACTGGTTCCCTTTACAGGCGATAAAATTACCGGAGATATCGGAGAACAAACCCTTCAGGCACTGAACAACGTCAAAAGCATTGTTGTTGCAGCAGGAGGAGATACTACAACAATAGTCAGAACTACCATTTATACAACTGATGATAAGAACTGGGAGGAAATCAATCGGGTTTATGCTGACTTCTTTGGCCCAACACAACCGGCAAGATCAATATTGACCGTTGCAGCACTTCACTACGGCTTTAAAGTTGAAATTGAAGCTGTAGCCTTTACCCTTTAGTTTGACACTTTGTCAGGTATTTATTTCTGGCCGGCAATTTGATAATGGGCAGATAATAGTAATTGATTGATTATGGTTAAGAAGAAAATTCACGAAGAGGAGAAAGAGCAAAAGAATCAGGAAGAATCATTATCTGATAATCAGGATGTTATAGAGACCACACAAAATGGACCGTCTGAACACTGTGAGGAAAAACAACCTGATAAAAAGCCTGATGAAGCAGAAGAGCTTAAGCAGAAACTGACAGAAATGCAGGATAAATATGTGCGTCTTACTGCTGAATTTGACAATTATCGTAAGAGAACTTTGCGTGAAAGAATTGAATTGACAAAATCTGCAGGTGAGTCAGTCATTATCAGTTTATTGCCTGTTATTGATGACTTTGACCGGGCTATAGGTTCTCTGAATGAAACTGATAATTGTAATGCCATCAGAGAGGGGATTCTTCTGATCTATAATAAGCTGAATGATTTTCTTAAACAAAATGGCGTTAAGGAAATGAAAGCAATGCATACAGCTTTTGACAGTGATGAACATGAGGCTGTTACTAAAATTGAAGTTGGGGATGAAGAACTAAAGGGTAAGGTTATTGATATTGTACGTAAAGGGTATACCCTCAACGATAAAGTCATACGTTTCCCTAAAGTGGTTGTGGGAGAATGATTAATATGCCAGAATAAAAGATGTCCAAGAGAGACTATTATGAAGTATTGGGAGTAAGTAAAGGCTCCACTAAAGAAGAGATTAAGAAAGCTTACCGCAAACAGGCTCTTAAGCATCATCCTGACAAGAACCCGGGTAACAAGGAGGCGGAGGAGAAATTCAAAGAAGCAGCCGAGGCCTACGAGGTTCTCAGCAATGATGAAAAGCGAGCACGGTATGATCAGTACGGTCATGCCGGAATGGGCAACAATATGGGCGGCGGCTTCAGCGGAGGCATGACCATGGAAGATATTTTCTCCTCCTTCGGTGACATCTTTGGTGATGCTTTTGGTGGAGCTTTTAGTTCAAGAGGCCGTGGAGGAAGATCACAGCGTGTAAATAAGGGCACCAATCTGAGGCTAAGGGTAAAACTCACACTTGAGGAATTTGCAAAGGGATCGGATAAAAAGATCAAGGTGTCAAAATATGTGACATGCAATACCTGTCATGGAAGTGGGGCCGCATCAGACTCTGATGTGAAAACATGCTCAGCCTGTAAGGGCACTGGCCACACTACAAGAGTCATGAATACTATTCTTGGACAGATGCAGACATCTGCACCATGCAACGTATGCGGAGGAGAAGGAAAGGTTATTTCGAAAAAATGTCACAAATGCTATGGAGAGGGCATTACCGAGGCAGAAGAGGTTATACCACTTAATATACCTGCCGGCCTCGCTCCCGGAATGCAGCTATCAGTGACAGGCAAAGGTAACGCGGCAAGACGCGGCGGCATCCCCGGAGACCTGATAATAGTTATTGAAGAAGAGCCTCATCCTGAGCTTATTAGACAAGGCAATGATCTTATATACAACCTTTTTATAAGCATACCTGAAGCAATACTGGGCTCTAATGTTGAAGTACCTACCATTGATGGTAAAGTAAGAATCAAGATAGATCCCGGCACACAGGGAGGAAAAATCCTGCGGCTGAGAGGTAAAGGGCTGCCCGATGTAAACGGATATGGGAAAGGTGATCTTCTTGTTAACGTTAATGTTTGGATACCTAAAACCCTGACAAAGGAAGAGCTGAAAAATTTTGAGCAATACCGTAATTCATCCACTTTTACTCCAAAGCCCGATAAAGACGATAAAGGTTTCTTTGACAGGGTTAAAAATTATTTCGGTTAAGCTTTAACATGTTATATAACAGGTTGATGGATGCATGTATGCGTACATCAGCCTTTTTTTTATATCTTTGATCTTCCCAAATAATACCCAAATAAGGAACTTAATCATGTTGTTTGAAGCTAAAAATGTCACAAAGCGGTTTGCCACTCAAACCGCTCTCGATGAAGTCAGCATTTGTGTGCCTGAACAATGCATCTTCGGCCTTCTTGGTCCCAACGGTGCTGGTAAGACAACTCTGATACGTATCATCAACCAGATTACTGCCCCTGACAGCGGGCAGATACTTCTCAACGGACAGCCAATAAAACCAGAAGATGTTCATAATATCGGATATCTGCCGGAGGAGCGTGGTCTGTATAAAAAGATGAAAGTAGGTGAACAGGCTTTATACCTGGCACAGCTTAAAGGCCTTAGTCATTCGGAGGCAATGAGACGCCTTAAGTATTGGTTTAAAAAGATGGATATTACAGACTGGTGGGGCAAAAAAGTTGAAGAACTTTCCAAAGGGATGCAACAGAAAGTGCAATTCATAACTACTGTCCTCCATGAACCCAGGCTACTGATTTTTGATGAGCCCTTCACCGGTTTTGACCCTATTAATGTTAATACTCTGAAAAATGAGATTTTGTTTCTTCGCGAGAGGGGAGCCACTATTATCTTCTCAACTCATAATATGAGCTCTGTTGAAGAACTTTGTGACAACATCACTCTCATTAACAAAGCTAAAACCATTCTTGATGGAAGTGTTGACAAAATCAGGCATGACTGGGCCGGAAATGAATACGAGGTTGTGATGGCAGGTGAGGTGACACCTAAAACGAATGGTCACTTCACTATTTTACAAAACCGTTTCGAAGAAGGAAAAAGCACTTTAAGACTCAAAGCAACCGAAGAACCTGATACCAATGAGATCCTCAGGGTGATGGCTGCCTCCGGAAAAATAATATCATTCAACCCTGCACTCCCTTCAATGAATGAAATATTTATCAGGGTTGTTGAAACAAAAAATAAAGAAGCTCAAAGCAATTAAGCCATGAATAAAACTTCACTTATTATCCAGCGAGAATATCTCACAAGAGTTCGTAAGAAGTCATTTATTATAATGACCCTGTTGACTCCTTTCCTCATGGCTTTGATTTTTGTTGTTCCTGCCCTTGTAATGACAAATACGGATAAGGACTTCAAAAAAATTGCAGTTATTGAAGACGGATCAGACCTTTTCAAAGGAGTTATTCCGAATACTAAAGATGCAGAATTTGTATACCTGGGCAATGCTGATCTTAACGAGACAAAAAAAACATTCAAAGAAAATGGATATTATGGTGTTCTTTACATCTCTCCACTGATAATTGACACTCCCAATGCAGTACAGCTGATCTCAGAGAAACAGCCTGCCATAGGGTTGCTTGATCATATTTCGGGTTCACTGGAAAAGGAAATAGAGAAGCAGAAACTGCTTGCATACAACATTGAAAATCTTGATGAGATACTGAAGTCAATAAATACTGACGTCAAGATCCAGACCATAAAGATTGATGAAGAAGGGATTTTAACTGAGACCAGTACCGGTATATCCATGGCACTGGCATATCTGAGCGGATTCCTCATGTACATGCTTGTATTCATGTTCGGAGCGCAGGTAATGAGAGGTGTCATTGAAGAAAAAACAAGCCGTGTGGTGGAAGTGATCATCTCATCGGTTAAGCCTGTGCAGCTTATGATGGGAAAGATTGTAGGTGTCGCTCTCGTTGGCCTTACTCAGTTCACAATCTGGATACTTCTTACTGTCGCAATAGTTGGCGTTGTTAAGTTTACAGTCATACCAAAAGACACAGTGGAACAGATTCAGCAGCTTCCCCAGAGTCTCAGCCAGGCTGAACAGATGTCTCCTCAGGGAACACCTGCCATAACTCCGGAAACTGTAACTGAGTTTGAGAAGATGTTCACCAATGCGATGAACCAGCCCTGGGGTCTGATAATTTTTGCTTTTTTGTTTTACTTTATCACCGGTTATCTGCTCTATGCATCCCTGTTTGCTGCTGTAGGTTCAGCTGTTGATAATGAGACGGACACACAACAATTCATGCTGCCAATAACTATTCCAATAATTCTGGGGTTGGTTGTGGCTATGGGAACAATGCAGAATCCTGAAAGTTCAATTTCATTCTGGTTCTCACTAATCCCGCTTACCTCTCCGGTGGTAATGGTAGCCCGGATACCATTTGACCCTCCTGCCTGGCAAATAGCTCTTTCAATGGGACTGATGATCATCACTCTTGTTTTCTTTGTCTGGATGGCGGCTAAGATCTATCGGACGGGGATACTGATGTACGGGAAGAAAACATCCTACAAGGAGTTGTATAAGTGGCTTACATATAAGGGATAGCAGCCTGTATTCCTGACAGACACCGCACTGACGGTTATTAAGCCCATAATGACATGCCGTACCCTGAGCAGGGTAGTGGTTTCATCCTTTTTTACTATTTTTGCGGCAACCAACTTCGGAAATATGTCAAGGATACTGGTAATCGATGATGAAAGGGCGATCCGCAA
>CAZGDJ010000262.1:0-4878 GCA_964524635.1 uncultured Rikenella sp.
AACAGACCTTTCTATTATGCTGAAATCTATGTTGATCCCCATAACGAAAACAGGGTATACAGTCTGTCTTCAGATATAAATGTCAGTGATGATGGCGGGTTAAACTTCGCAAGACTTAATAATGGTTCAATTCACTCTGATCATCACGCGTGGTGGATTGATCCAAAGAATCCAGACAGGATTCTTGACGGTAATGATGGTGGCATGGCAATCAGCTATGACAGAGGCAAGACATGGAGACATATCGAAAACCTTCCTTTGGGACAGTTTTATCATATAAGTGTTGATAATGAGATCCCGTACAATATTTATGGCGGGATGCAGGATAACGGATCATGGCGAGGTCCTTCCTACATATGGTATTATGGTCCGATCATAAATGAAATGTTTGATTTTATCTGTGGCGGTGACGGCTTTGATGCAATGGCTGTACCGGGAGACAACAGGTTCTGCTATGCACAGTCGCAGGTCGGGTCTCTCAGGCTTTTCGATATCACCACAGGATGGAGCACGAACATTAAACCATTACCGGAGGGCGAGGAGAAGCTGAGATTCAATTGGAATGCAGCACTTGCACAGGATCCATTTGACAATAACACAATTTACTTTGGAAGCCAGTTTGTTCACAGGAGTACTGACAGAGGTGATTCATGGCATAAGATTTCTCCTGATCTGACTACAAATGATCAGGAGAAACAAAAGCAGGACAAAAACGGAGGTATTACTCCTGAGAAGTCAGGAGCCGAAAACCATTGTACAATAATTACCATAGCACCCAGCCCACTGAAGCAAAGCGTAATTTGGGCAGGTACAGATGATGGCCGGATAAATGTCACAACTGATGGTGGCCTGAAATGGGAGAATGTTGCTGTAAACATTAAAGGGCTTCCGCGTGACTGCTGGGTTCCACAGATAACAGCTTCACTGTATGACCCTGCCGCGGCTTTTGCAGTTGTAAATGATTATCGCCAGGGAGATAATTCAGCTTATCTGTTCCGAACAGACAACTATGGAAAAAGCTGGAGGAGGATCATAGATGATACTGACGTATGGGGATACGTTCTATGCTTTGTGCAAGACCCCATTGAGAAGAGACTGATGTTTGCCGGAACAGAATTCGGACTATATGCCAGCTTTGATGAGGGTGAAACATGGAATAAATGGAATAGCGGCTATCCCACGGTCTCAACGTATGACATGACCATCCAATCTCGTGAAAATGACCTGGTTATTGGCACATTCGGCAGAGCTGTCTGGGTTATAGATGACATAACCCCCTTAAGGGCTTTGGCCACCGAAGGCCAGTCTCTTCTTAAAAAGGATATCATTCTCTTTGAAGTACCTGAAGCGATAATTGCAGAAAGAAAAAATCTTCCCGGATATTATTTCTACGGTGATGCTATGTTCAGAGGAGAAAACAGAAAATACGGATCTATGATCTCATTTTATACTTCGTCAGACACATTGGTCAGTGTTTCCATTTCATCTGAAGACGGCAAAGTAATTGATTCAACTGATATTATCCCGGTTAAAGGTTTCAACAGGTTTGTCTGGGCATTTGATCTCTCACCTTTGGAAAATGCATGCCTGTGTGGTTCGGAAAATCATTTTGAGGTAACTGATGGAGTGAGGTATGCAGAAGGAAAAGCATTGCCGGGAAATTATAAAGTCAGGGTCACATGTGGTAAGAAGTATGATGAAGCACCGCTGACTATTAAACATGACCCTAGGATGCCCGTGCAAGACTATAGCGCAACCCGTCAGAATCTGTTGAGAGCTTATGGGATTTCTGCAAAAGTGAAAACCCTAAACGGTAAGCTAAGAGAGTTCAATGAAATCAAATTACAGGTAGCGAAGCTGGGGGAGATTGCCGCCACTCTGCCCGTCTTCGCAGATCATATTATTGAATTGCAGAGTGCTGTAAATAAGGACATTGCAAAGCTTGAACAAATGCTTAATGAACAGCCTGCCGGTCTCGTTGCAAAGATAAATGCGTATAAGGAGCTTGCATTGTTAACCGGTGCTCCCGGCATAGAAGATGAAGCGAAAATAAAAGAAGCTGAATCAGCTCTTGAGGAGACAGAAAAGCGGGTTAACGGATTTATAAGCCAGACGTGGCCGCAACACCTGAAAAAATTTGAATTATTGATGGAGACTGAAAAACAAGTAGACGACAAATAAAAAATGCGCCCCCGGAGAGGCGCATTTCTCTTATCAGATTCCGGATTTATTCAGTGGCTTTAAAATGTTCAACTACTTCAATCTCGTAAATGAGGGGTGTATAGCTCTCAATAATGGTAACATATTTTCCATTCTCATCATAATAACCGAATCCGGCTGAACCATATGCAAGAGATGATGGCAGAAGAAATTGTGCTTTCCCCCCTCCCCTCATGTAAGTCAGTCCGATTGTCCATCCGTCTATCATTCCAAGAGAACCCACCCTGCATCTCAGGGGTGTCTCCTCGTTAATATTTGAGTAAACCTCAGTGTCATCAAGATATTTCATTACATAATAAACACCAATTGAGTCTCCCACTTCTATCGGTAAGCCATTTCCTTTAACCTTCTCAATATAATACAATCCCTGGGCATCAGAATCTGTTGTCAACCGGTGCGAGATAGTATACTGGTTAATAAAACTCTTTTCCTCCTCTTCGAATTTACGATTGGGGGAACATGAAGCAAGGACTGACAAAACAGTTAAAATACAGGTGATTCTTGCAGTAATCCTCATTAAGTTTTTTTTACAGTGATCCCATGTACAAAAACTGTTCCAAACTCAATTCAGTGAAGAACTATTTCGACATTTCAAGAGCTGCAGCGTTCAACTGGTCCTTATAAGATGGAAGGACACTTTCAAAATGTTTGAGGACATCCTCAATCCTTCCTTTCATCTCGCCACCTGCAGCGTTTCGGTGACCTCCTCCGTTAAAGCAGTTGCGTGACAGCACGTTAGCGTTAAAGCTTCCTTTGGATCGCAAAGACATTTTCACGAAACCGCTTCTTTCAACAAAAAGAACAGAAAGGACAATGCCATTTATTGTGAGAAGCATATTAGCGAATCCTTCAGTATCACCCTTCACATGATGAAATGCTTCAAGGTCTTCCTTGGTAAGCCATATATAAGCTGTATGCAATTCCTGGTGTACAACCATTCTTGAATGAAGTGCATAGCCCTTGAGCCTCATACGTTCAACAGAGAAATTACTGAAGATATGATTAACGATCTTTTCTTTGTCTACGCCCTTATCAAGAAGATGACCAACAGTACGCATTGTGTCACCGCTGTACAGGCCATGTTCAAAATTGCCAGTGTCAGTTATTATTCCCACATATACGGCGGTGATGAAATCAGGGTCAGTAAACTCACCGCCATTCATGTCATTAACAATGAAATATATAAGTTCGGAGGTTGAGCTTCTTCCGATATCAGATATCACCAGATCAGTAAAGGCACCTGGGTCAGGGTGATGATCAATCATTACCTTCTTTGCCTTCGAAGAGAGAACCAGTTCTTCTGTTTTACCAAGTCGTGAAGCTGAATTGAAATCGACCATGATAATCAGATCAGCTTCATTAATAAGCTTTGTACCCTTATCCATTTCATGGTGGTAGTCGACTATCCTATCTGCTTCAGGCATCCACATAAGGAATTTCTGAAGAGCATTAGGTGATATCATTGAAGCTTCCTTACCTCTGGTGATAATCCACCTGCGGAGGGCAAGCATTGCTCCTGCAGCATCACCATCGGGGTTAATGTGGCAGATGAGCAAAATATGATTTGCCCCGTCAATAAGCTTCTTTAATTCTTTTGTATATTTACCGAAGTCTGTCAACTGAGTCTCTCATGAAGGCGACAAAGTTAAGGAAAATAAAAGGGAAAAAAACAATAAGTAACTGAACCGATAAAGTATAAATATCATGTTTGCTGATTATACCTTCTCAATTATCAAGCCCAATGCTGTAAGGACTGGTAAGACCGGTCCTATTCTTTCAATGATAAATGAAGCCGGTTTCGAGATCGCTGCAATGAAAATGCTGCGTCTTACAAGAAATCAGGCTGAGGAGTTTTATTCGGTTCATCGTGAAAGGAGCTTTTTCGCAGGGTTGATAGAATTCATGACATCAGGGCCAGTAGTGGTAATGGTACTTAAACATGAGAATGCTGTTGAACAGTTTCGCAAATTAATTGGTAACACCGACCCGGCAAAAGCTGAAAAAGGTACAATAAGGGCAGAATTTGCAGTGAACGTTCAGATGAATGCTGTACACGGATCTGATTCGCTGGAAAATGCCAGCAGGGAGGCTAACTTCTTTTTCTCCGGCATTGAAGTATTCTGATTCCTGCATAAATTCAGACAAACAAAATCGTTGAATGGGTGTTATGTCAAAAAGTAATCAAATGACCAAGTCATTTCAACCTGATTTCACGGACAAAAAGACGCTTGAAAAATATTCTTCTGCCTATACCCTCTCCGATATGGAGATTTTTATTTTTCCAGAGCTGTTTTATCCTCTTGTCATTGCAAACATCATGTCACCCATAATCTGGAAGTGGCGTGAAGATCCCTGGTTTAAGGATGTTGAGAAAAAGAACTTCACATACAAGGTCAACAGGATCAAACAGTACATAATTGACAATTATATTTTTAACCTCGATCTTGAGACCTGGGGATTAACCGATAAAAAGACCGAACTGTCACGGTTCTCAGATTTTTTTGATACCGATTTACTGGCACAGTCAAATGCACTATTCGGTTATGAAGGAGACAAATACTATTTCAGCCTTGACATCAGGAAACATTTCGGGCTTGACAGGTACAACAGTGATGTTATACCTTACTGGAAGACAGAGACCATTGAGGCTATGACTGC
>CAZGDJ010000263.1:0-4853 GCA_964524635.1 uncultured Rikenella sp.
GAAGCTATTATTCCTCTGGCGAAAATCACCGGTGTCGTATCCGGAGGAGTCTCACCGAGGTACTCCCCTTTGAGGACAGGAAACTGTAACGGACTTTGATCTGCTCCCTTCCCCGCAAGATAATCCCGGATCTCCATATGTTCATACTCAGAAGCAATATTTAAAGCTGTCTGCCCCATTCTGTTCCTTGCATTTATGTCAGCCCCATTCTCCTACAGAGTTATAACAACCTCGGCACGGTTATTCATTGCTGCATAGTGTAAGGGAGTCCAGCCGTAAATATCTTTATATCCGGCTTTAAGGCCTTTATTGATCAGCATTTTGACAATCTCCGGAGATCCGCCTTTTGCCGCATCATGAAGAAGTGTTCCGTACTGATTACCTGATACAGGTATTTCAATTCCTTTCTCAACCTGTTTCGAAAACAATTCTGTAAGTCCCTGCTGGCAGGCGCTGGCAAATATCATCTGAGCACTTCTGCCTTCAACAGGAATTTCTGCACCTTTCTCAATGAGTACGCCTACAATTTCTTTATACCCGCGCCATGCTGCAAGCTCAAGAGGCGTTGATTCGAACTTGTCTTTTGCATTTACATCCGAGCCTGCGTCAATAAGCAGCCGTGCAAGCTCAGGTGTGCCCCGTTCACGGCAGCAGAGTAGCAATGGTGTTCTTCCGTAGCTGTTTTTTGCATCCAATGGTGATCCGGCCTTAATTAATACTTCGGCAATTTCCTTTTTTCCGTTTTGTGCTGCATAATGTAAGGGCATCTGTTCACGGAAGTCTGCCAGTTTTATGTTTGCACCCTTATCAATCAGCAATTTTGCACATTCCATGCTTCCCGACAGGGCAGCAAGATGCAAAGGAGTTCTCAGGTTGACATCTGTGGCATTGACATCAGCATCTTTGCCTATGAGATATAATACTGTCTCAGGTTGTTTTTGCCAGGCTGCATGATGCAGAGGTGTATCGCCAGTATCATCTTTCAACATTACCAGCTTAAGATCATTCTCAACCAGGGTTTTTACCTGTTCCAGGTTATTTTTCCCGATAGCGCTAAAAATATCCTGTGTTCTTGCATGTGTAGTATTAAATACAAACACGCACAGGAAAATCAGTTTCAGGGTTTTCATGGTAATACTTTTACTGTCATAATAAAAATATACGATAAATATGATAAAGCCCTCTTTTACATTGGGCTTAACCATACATTAACAAAACAGATTCTCAAACTATCGTCAGGAGCTGGTTCATTAACTCATTCCTGTCTGGGGTGTCACTCATATCAGTGTGCTTGAAATCATTAAACCTGTTATCGGGTGATCATGCAGCAAAGCCATCCTCTGCCGTATCAGATGTTAGTTGTCTGACCGGAAACAGATCCTGAGCATCAACCGTTAGCGAAAAACAGACCAAGGCAAATAGTTGGAACAGATTTTTCAGGATAAAATCAGTATATAGCTTGTTAAAGGGTCAATTGCAGCTTTCCAGTACTTTTTTATAAAGGCTAAATTCAAAATTGTCCTTCCATTTTTCGTTATCCTGGACATAGGGCCAGGCTGTCACAACCATCACCAGGTTTTTATCAGGTGCAACCATTATGGTTTGTCCGCCATGTCCGGCGGCCCAGTATATATTATCTTCAGGATTGATCCAGACATAGTATCCATATGCCCAGCCAGATAGCGACACACGTTGCTTTACAGCCTCACAAACCCAAATGCTGTCAATTATCTGTAAATTTCCCCACCTGCCATACTGCAGAAGCATCTGTCCGAATTTAGCCATATCCCTGGGTTTAAGATTTAAGTTTGAAGCCCCAAATGTCACACCGTCTCTTCCAGACTGCCAGTACCAGTCTACTATCCCCAAAGGTCTGAAGAGGTATTCTTCAGCAAAATCAGACATTGGTTTTCCATATTTTTTCTGTATAGCATAGGATACTAATTGCGGATTGACATCGGTATAATAAAAAGCAGTCCCCGGGGCAGATTTCATTGGTGACGAAAGAGAATAATCAATAGTGTTGGGTGTCATAAAGAAATTATACCCATGCTCTTTGTTGTCTCTTACCAGTCCGGTGCGCATGGTGAGCGCCTGTTCAAGAGTTATATTCTTTTTGTCAGGGTGATTTAGAAAACACTCCGGGTAAATATCAGAAAAACGCTGTTCTACTGAATCAATGATTCCTTTCTGTAAAGCAATGCAGGTCAAAATGCCAGTGAATGATTTTGTATCAGACTTAATATTCTGTATCTGATGCATATCATCAGGGTTTCTCGGATAAGCCTCTGCTACAATTTTGCCATTTCTGATCACTAACATGCTTCGAACCAGGTAGTACTCATCTTCTCTGTAAATATATCTGAACACCTCATCAAGCTTCAGACTGTCCATTTTTTCATTGGAAGGATTTGATACAGACCAGTCATCTTCAATTTCGTAAGGAGAAAATCCGGTATAGGGTAATTTAAGTGGTTCATCGTTAAGACACGAGACCGTAATTATACTCAAGACCGGGAATACAATATACTGACCAATTTTTTTCATTCTGACTTTTTTGTTCCAGTTTTCCCGTTTTTAAAATCCTATTCCCATTCCCAATATATTACTGTTTATGTAGACAGGAGGTTCACTATTTCTGTTTGATTTCAAGTACCTGAATGAATAACAGAAAGAAAAATAGTTGCCATTTTTTAGCGGCAATCTAAACTCAGTTCCAATAGCATTTTTCAGTAGCTTATTTACAGAAACTGGCTCCAGATAGCTGTGAGTAGTTTTAATTATTGAAAGCAGAGTCCATTTTTCCTGTGCATAAAGTCTTATCTCATCCGGACGGCTTAATACACCAAGCAAACATAAGTCCCATGTAAATATCCATGACATATTGTTCTTCATAGTAACCATAAGTCTGTTGCATGGACCAGCAGAAAGAGTTGTACTCCAATAAGCCCTTGATTCATCCCATACAGGATACTCCATAACAGACCATTCATAGTCTACAGTATATCCAAGTGAATACCTGAAAGAGCCAAAGTCAATCATTTTATATGCTGCTGTAAATCTGAGATTTATCTGACCATTCCATGTCACTTTTTCAGTCTCCATAGTGGTTCTGAGTTTACCATAAGCAATATCAAACTTCAGTGAATAGTACTTTGCATTATTCTTCTCAAATCTGTAAGTAAGATTACTGAGTATTCCCCTGTGAACTTTGGGTAAAAGAATTTCTTCCTTGATGGAACTTATAGCAGCGTTGTAGCCAAGAAAGTGATCATGATTATGCAATAATTCCGTTTGAGAGTAACTATGCCGGCAATAAATAACCAGAATGATATATATAGTTAACAATCTGAATCTCATAATTCTGACTATTAGACTGAAAGCCCGTCCTTCATCACTTAATGATCCTTCAGATGCAAGTTATGAAAAGTAAACTTTTTCATGCTTCTGTTTTGCCGGGATTTTAGACACGAGGAAATATTTGGATTCTGAGAACCTGATCTTTTTATCTCAGCTCTTCAATGATTCTTGCAGAAACCCAGTAGATATCACCATTTCCCTCTGTTAAGCGGGAAAAGAACAGATATTTGCCGTCACGGGAAACAAATGCCGTCATGTCATCCTGAGAGGTGTTAATTTTTTTACCCAACGAAACAGATTTCCCCCATGTCATATCATTTTCTCTAAAGCTGATAAACAAGTCCACATTCCCTTCTTCAGATTGTGCATCAAAAATGAGATACTTTTCTTCCGGATCCACAAAGGGATGAGCAGTACTTTGCTTGTTGTTGATATTATCCCCGAGCTTTTCAGGTTTTAAATAAACCCCGTCTGAGTGTTTTGATAAATATATTCCATCCTCTCCGGTAAAATAGATATTCCCATTATCCGCAACAGAGACATACATGCAGAATTCGTTGTCGAATGGGAAACCTAAAGATTCCGGTTCAGACCACCCGCTATCTCTCTTTTCAGTTATCCATTGGTGTAACCCGTTTTGTCCGTTAGTTCCAGACAGAGGTCTCATAGAACCGAAAATCATTTTACTGCCATCAGGAGTTATATGAGGTTCAAAGTCGAAGAACTTACCTGAAAAATCTGCAATTGCCGGGTCAGTCCATTTACCGTTCACTTCTTTAGTCATCATGATCACGTTTTTTTCAAGGGATTTTGTATAGAAGCATTCTTTTCCATCAGGTGAGAACGTTATTGCAAATACTCGTTCATCATTATCAATTGATCCAACACCATACTGTTCCGGAAGAATTCCAGGCGGTTTCTGTCCAAGATACGGACCGGTGAGTTTTGGAAATCCGGATTGCTGGGCATCAACTGCCACCAGAATAAGAAGGAACCATTGGATAAAAATTAGTCTTTTCATATTATAATTCGTCAGGTTTGAATTTATTCCTTGATTTTACTTACTGAATATCTTTTCCGTCATGCCCGGCAACAGGGGGAAAATGTCGCTATAATCTCTGCTTACCTCTGAGACTTTCTCATCTGTTGGTTTTGCCTCACTTGCAGAAATATGGGCTAATGCAATGTGGTCTATAAAAAACTCATTCTTGAAAAAATTGCGGTATGGCAGATGCGGATGAAAAGGCCATCGATATTGAACAATTCCAAGATCAATATGGCTTTTTTCAAACCCAAATACCTGGTAGTCTTCCGGTCTGCCCGGGCCATCTCCCTCATGAAAGACTTTCCAACAGTTAAGATCCAGCAAATACATCAGGTTCATCGGAAAGTCTGAAGTTCCATGCCTGGTGCACATAATAGTTATTGGGATACCTGAAATTCTATCATTGATACTTTCGCCAGGTTTGAGATTAACAGAGATAATCCTTCTT
>CAZGDJ010000264.1:0-4840 GCA_964524635.1 uncultured Rikenella sp.
AAGAGCCTGCTTCATTGACGTGATCTTCTGATCTTTTTCAAGTTCTTTGTCATTCTCAAGACTGCGATAACGCTCAAGTCCTGCTTTCATTACATTGGCGAGTGAACCCTTCTGTGAATCACATGCAGTAATGGCATCTTCAATTTTGTCCTGACCAAGGAGTGATTTCAGGTTGGAAATAAAAACATTAAGCCTGCCTTTGCCCTGAACTCTCTGTAAGGTGATAAATCTTTCGCAAATGAATATTAAAAGTACCAGCACTATAGTCATAAGGATAGGCACAATCATACCTCCCTTATACATAATTCCCAGATAGTTACCCTGGATAGGCTGTCCTTTGTTATTACCCTCTATAAAGTTTACGGAATCACCCATAACTTTATAAAACAGATAATAGGAAACGATTGCGGCTATAATAATAGCAAGTGGTGTGAAGATCGATTGCCATAGACCGCTTGACGACTTAGATTTTTTGCTCATTTTAGTATTGTTTAATTGGTTTAAGTAAACAGTTTGCAAAATTAAATATTCTCAAAGTATTTTACAATAGTATCAATTTATTAGTTACAGCGCATGGAAAACAAACAGAGTTTATTTATCAAGAGTTGCATTGTACACTCTGTTTTTTGTCACAGGGACTTCAATTGTCTTGAATCCCTTTGCACTAATAACCAGTGTTTCTGATGCTTCTGGCATTACAAATTTGTATTCGCCTTTAGCATTTGTCCAGCCTTCACATGCGGTATCTTTCACCCTGACTGATGCATTGGCAAGAGGCTGTCCTGAACTGTCTCTGATAACACCGGTGATCTGATTGGGGTCTATCTTTACAGTTGGCCTCTTGGCCTGCTCAATATAAGCCAGGGAAGATTTTGCACTTCCGTTTTCAGGATCAATTGCAAGTATCTTATTGTTTGCCTCAATTGCTTTGGCATAGTCAGCCTTCTGAATGTACAGTGTACTCAGCGAACTATATGCCTTTATTACAAAATCCTGGTTTTCAGGTGCCACAGTAAGCATGCGGGTATAATAATCCTCTGCTTCATTAAAATTATTCTTATCCAATGCGTTGAAACCCAGATATCGCAATGCATCAAATATTTCATCTGCATTTTTTGCCGGATCAGCAGAAGCTTTGTCAAGGAGTGCAAGAAATTTAGGTTTTGCCAGATCTGTTTTGAATTCTGCATCCTTCGCAGCAGCATTGTTTGCAGACCACAGGCGACCCTGGATGCTTTCAGGATACTTAGCAAGCATTTTGCCGAATATGTCTTCGGCTTTATCAAAGTTCTTACCAGTGTAATATGCCTTTCCAGCCTGTAAAAAATCATTCTCTGCATCTTTCCCCTTCTCAAGTAAAGTTGACCAGGTAGCTCCGGCATCACTGTATCTGTGATTAATACTCTGGAAAGATGCTTTCTCATTTGTCAGGGCGGCATCAAATCCACCTTCAAAATTTATAGCTTTATCATATGCGGCAAAGGCCTTGTCAAGTTCAGCCTCACCTTTTACAATTTGCTCTTTTGAAGCTGCAATTTTGGAAGCAAGAGCATCTATCTCAGTTTTTGTCTTTTCTTTGTTCGGGCTTTTTAGTCCGACATATCTATCCTGAAGCTTTTCCAAAACTGCAAAATCCTTGTTTGTATCAGAAGTGAGCTTTGAAAGGTTCTGATTCTTTTTGATCAGGATCCTTGCATAATATACGTAGTCTTTCTTGATTAATCTGTCTTCCGGAAGAGAAGCAAAAAGCTTATCCATATATGAAAGGGCAAGGTCATAATTGTCTTCTTCAAATGCCGAATATCCGGCAATACGGTTCATGTAAGGCCTGGAGTCGTCAATTGCCAGTATCTCCTCAACATTCTTGATTACCTCTCCGTACTGTTTTCCAAAGAAAAGAGCATTAACGTACTTGATCTTAGCAGGGATGTTACCCTGTGTAAGTTCAAGATATTTTTCAAAGTATTTCTTTGATTCACTAAACTTTCTAGCACTTGAATACAGCATTCCCATTTCACGATATGCCGGAGCATAGTTCTGATCAAGTGCAATAGCCTGTTCATAATAGGGGATAGCTGCCATAAGATTGCGGCCTTTCACATAAATGCTTCCGATTTTCATGTTGGCTGTGGGCGATTTCAGATCCCAGTCCTGAGCAAGATTGTAATTCTTTATTGCTTTGGAGCCGTCATTGACAAGAATATAGATGTCACCGGCTATGATATAGGTCTCACTGTTTCTGGGGTCGATCTTGAGAGCATGACGAATGAAAGGAAGTGCTTTGCTGGTATCAACCTCTTCAAAACGTATATATGACTCGGCAATTTTTGCAAGTGTGTATGCATAACCTTTAGGATCAGCAATTTTTGTCACTTTCTTATACGGAGGAAGAAGGTTTTTTGCTTTTTGCCTCAATTCCTCTGCTTTTGTGTTGTCACCCTGGTAAAATGCAACCTTGGCGAGGCCTACATAGTTCAACGGCTCAGAAGCGTTAGCCGCAGTCCCTTTGTTAAACAAGTCACCGGCTTCTTTGGCTGCTATGCTGAGTGAGTTTGAAATTGTATCAGCAAAGTAGTTAAGAAGTGTATTCTCCCCGTAATGAAAATAGATCTTACTGTTTCCCGGTTCAGCTTTAATAAGCTGCTGGAAAATTGTCTCTGCTTTATCGTATTGTTCGTTTTTAGTCGAAGTAATTGCATCAGCTAGTGTCTGAGCTTTAACATTTACACCACCTATCATGCAGATTACTCCTGCAAGCAGTACCGCCGATTTAAAAGTGTTCTTAATCATCTCTATCTGGTTTGAGTTACTCTATTATCTTGCATTTATTAGCCTTATTGGCATCGTAGCCGGAACTAACCCCGACTTAAGTATTATTCTTTGTCCCTTCTCTCCAGCTACCCATGCAACAAAACCTGTACCAAGACCAACAATTGACTCTCTTGATACCATATTGATACTCCTTACAAAGGCATAGCTCCTGTCATATATTGCACCCTGTTCAGGCCTGTAATATGTGCCTGGTTCGAGATATTGCTGCGAAATACCCGCCACTTTTATTTTATCAGTAAAGTTGACGCTCAATGAATCATCACGGTCACTGATCCAGTTCACACTGACTATGCCTAAAGCGTCAGGACTCTTTGAAACATAATCAATCACTTCGGGATTGTTGTTAACTGCATAGAAATTTGAAGGCAGTTGATCTGGTAGTTGAAACAACTCTTTAAAATACCTGATATTACATGAGTGTTCGTTGTCAAACACAATGTTGATCCTGCCAAGTTTTGATTTTGGATTAATCTGTTTCCAGTCTGTGACTTTGCCGGTAAATATATCCTGAACATTTTTATATGTGAGAAGTGAATCGTTATTGGCTTTATTCATAACCAATGCGAGTGCATCATATGCCACAACAGTGGTCTTGGCAATTGCCCGCGTCTGCGATAAGAAGGCTATCTGTTCTTCATTTGGAGTCCATGCTGTCACCAGCACTTTTACAGAATCATTAAGGAAATCTGCTATCATTTCCTTTTCGGATTTGTAAACGGGAGTCACATGCGCATTAATATACAATGAAGTGAAAGTGGAGATTTGAGCATCAACAATGGGTTTAAAAGACTCATCAGCTTCGATCTTAATATTGCCGGATGTGGCTGTCTCACGAACCTCACGGGTGTTTTGATTCTTACAACCAATAAAAAAAATCGCTGTTATTGCTGCTGCTGTAAGCAATACCAATAGCTGGCTTTTATTTGATTTTTTACTCATTGTTTTGTCTTTTCTCAACTCGCTATGATCGACAATATTAATAATTATCTCTTTTTATTCCGCATTTTTTCAGGTCCTAATTTACGAAATGACCCTTTTTTTTGATAAATAACAAACGCCATGCCATTCTATAGTGACCGGAAACCTTGCTCATCACCCTTGCAAATGGTTAAAAATTTCATTCTTCGTCTTTGGTGAAGAAGAGCTCTTTTATTTTGTTGAAGGATGTGAATGCGCGATAGATTCCGTATATAATTAACGGTATAGCGAATATAATTCTCAGGGCTTTATCTATATAGAGCAGCGGAGATTTAATAATAAAAAATGCAAGGCCTAAATAAAAGAAAACCATTGCTGTCCCGAATATCGCGAATACTCTTTCAGTTAGTTTTTTAGTATCCATTATTAAGTGTTTAAAACACACAAATATATTTATTATTCCCAAGCTTTAATCAAAGCAATGCTAACACATCATAAAAAATAGATGTTAGGTAATATCATCAATTAAATTTTGGCATAAAAAAGGAGAGCCGCATTCAGCGGCCCATCCTTTAAAAGATAATATTTATGATTTAGTGGCGTTTTCAAGTCTCTTCATGAAAGAGAATATAAAGACAGCTGACAGAATACAGCAGACAATAAATACAGACCATAATTGCCATAATTCAACTTTATCATATAGTTTGCCCGGCACTGCAAGAAGCTTATTGCCAACTGCAGTTGCAAGCAACCATCCTCCCTGCATCAAACCCTGGAAGCGCGAAGGTGCAACCTTGGAAACAAATGATAAGCCCATGGGGCTGAGGAAGAGCTCGGCAACTGTCAGAACCAGGTATGTGCCTATCAGCCAGTAAGGTGTTACTCTTGAGGCATCGGCGATGGGAGAACCATGTAATGCCGGTTGTGAGGGAAGCGCATACGATGAGAGTAAAACTACCACAAAACCAAGTGATGCAATTATCATCCCGAAGCCTATTTTCTTTGGCGTTGATGGTTCAATATTCTTTTTGTTAAGCCAAGCAAAAAGGCCCATTATTGGGAATGTCAAAGCCACAACAAACAAAGGATT
>CAZGDJ010000265.1:0-4823 GCA_964524635.1 uncultured Rikenella sp.
CTTCCTCACCACCACAACCAGCAAGGAATAAAAAGCCGGTCAGAATTACGGAAGTAAACAATCTTGTTGTATTTCTCATTGTTCAATATGTTTTTTATAGTTTAATTCAGTCCCGAAAATACCCGCATGTGAGACCATTACAAAAAAATATCTGCGGAATCACACCCGATGGCGGTAAAGAGGATCATCCTGCCGGTAAAACAATATAAAATGACGGTAAATCATTCACCCGGCAGAAAGTATGTTTCACCGCCCGAAAGATACCACCGGTATAATTCATTTTCAGGGTACATTTCATACGGTTTTCTTTGTTTGTTGCGATTAATAGGATAAGAATATTATATGAGAGCTACGGTGAGACATCTGCTGTTTATTTTATTCCTGCCGGCGGCAGTGCTGGTATCATGCACCAGCGACGATTTTATCATAGGGTATAAGTACATTGACAGTGATATAAAGACTGTGATTATAGATACCTGTACTGTAAAACTGACAACCATCCCGGTTGACCAGACGGAAGTACCTACAAGGGTGGTCTTGCTGGACAAAGAGACCTCTAACAACAGAACGCTTATGTTCGGAGCCTACACAAATCCGGTTCTCGGCTGGACAAAAGCCACTTCTTATATTACTTTTGAAGCTCCAGGCTTTCGTGTATTCCCTGAGGCCGATATTAAATTCGATTCAGTTAAAATACTTATGAAGCCAAACGGAGCTTACCTGGGTGATACTACATCTGTGCATAATTATAAAATATGTCAGCTTTCAGCCAAGATATCAGACCCTCTGGATAAAAAATTTTACAGCTCTGACACTGTCGCTTATAATGACGATCCTAATATCCCCTTCTCCGTCAAACCGAGCCCGCGCAGAAATAAACAGATATCAGTTCGCCTTGATGATTCATTCGGATCAGACATGCTTGAGAAAATAGTTAAGAAAGATAATTCTATTAAGGAACAGCAGGATTTTCAGACTTATTTCAAGGGCCTTGCTATAACTTCTGAAGATGATGAGATGGCTGTTCTGGGGATCTATGATTCCACCGTTGTTATAAGGATTTATTATCATTTCTCAATGGTTCAGCGTGATACAAGCAGCCTTGATATTTCGCTCCTGAAAAAAAGATCTTTCTTTGGTGTAAAAGCAACACCATCAACTATGTTTGAGGGTTTAAAAGACGGAGAAGTGCCTTCGTCAGAATCAGGTAACAGCGCTATGGCCAGGGCTCTTGTACCTTCTTATATAAAAATTGAATTCCCTTATCTGAATAACCTGCTTGAACTGGGTGATTTCGGAGCTGTGACAGACGCCACCCTCCTGATCTATCCGGTCAAAGGCACATACTCAGCCGAGGTGCCTTTGCCTGAGGAACTTTATCTTTACCAGTCAAAAGAAGATTCCCCTATCACCAATGCCCGTGGAAATACCTATCAGACCGGGAACCTTGTGGTAGACAAAATGTATAATATTAATACATTCTATTCTTACGATATTACCTCATTTATACAGGATCAGATAGATGCTTTCGATATTTATCGCAGACACCTGCAGCTAACCATACCGGGGGGGAAAATAGCAACCTCTTTCAATACTCTTGTGGCAGGCGACGGTAACAATCAGACCAACAGGATAAAATTAAAACTCAGTTATCTAATTTATAATGGCAAATAGGCTTATACTTCTCTTTTCCGTTTTTCTCCTGTTCACGGCTGTGGGCAGGGCACAGGAGACAACCGTTTCTCCGTATTCAATTTTTGGTATCGGAGACCTTCAGCTGGGAGAAAGCGGACGCACGGCAGGTATGGCGGGAACAGCATTAGGCCTTAGTGGTGGTAAATTCCTGAACACTGCAAACCCCGCTGCCCTGACAGGTCTTGACAGCATAACATTTCTTTTCGATTTTTCATTGTCGGCCCGCAACTCAAGTTTTACCACAGGCAACAAAACACAAAAATCTTTTGGGGCAAATTTCTCCAAACTGACAATGGGAACACGAATAGCTCCTTTCTGGTCGGCAGCCCTCTCTCTTCAGCCTTACTCAGTAGTCAGCTACAAAGTAGAAAAAGAAGGATACATTGAGGGATCATCTGAAAAAATAACAACCCTCTTTGAAGGCTCCGGAGGAATATCAAGGTTTTCATTCTTAAACTCAATTAAGCTTAGCAAGAATTTTTCTCTTGGAGCTGATGTGATGCTCCTTTTCGGGAAGATAAACAAACTGACCTCCCAAAGCAATATAGATCTGGAAGAAACATCCAGGACTACTTCTGTGACCTTTAACCTCGGCATGCAATACGTCGGGCGTCTTAATTCAAATGTTTTTCTTGGAGCAGGGATGATATATGGTTACGGAGGCATGCTTGATTTTAAAAACTATATTCAGGCTGTTAATGCTTCCGGAGCAGTCATATATAAGAAAAACATTCCCTCCTCTGCATTCAGGATACCCCAGACCTTCGGTGGCGGAGTGTCTGTCATAGGTCAGAGACTTACCCTTCTGGCTGATTATCGTTATCAGCCATGGTCTGTTACCGGCGACGACGCCAGACAGGTTGATTTTACTGACACTCATAAGTTTGATGCAGGTGTCGCGTTCACTCCGGCCAAAGGTTCGATTAAGAGTTATTTCGAGCTGGTGCAATACCAGGCTGGCGTCACTATTTCGAACTCCTACCTTACCATGAATGGTATCAATCCTGTGAATTTTGAAATCACGGCAGGAGCCGGCTTTCCTTTTCAGGGTGGCTCACAGCTTAATGTGGCACTGGGATGGGGCAAAAAAGGATCCCTTGACAAAGGCCTTATTCGTGAAGACTATCTGAGACTCACTCTCAGCCTCTCAATAGCAGAGAACTGGTTCATGAAGAGACTTTACAACTAACGATCTCAGGCAGGTGTTGCCGCATCAATAGCCTGCAATAAAACAGGATAATAAGAATCACTGACAGGTATTATCCGTTCCCCTATCTTTATACGCTTCCGCTCAATAGAATCAATCCTGTTCAGTGAAACGATGTACGAACGATGCACACGACAAAAATGGCCGTGAGGCAATTTGCGCTCCATATTTTTCATGTTCATTGATGCCAGTGCGGGCCTTGACCCTGATGTGTATACCCTTACGTAATCATCACACCCTTCGATAAATAATATATCGTCTGTGCGGAACCTCTGCATACGGTTATCAACCTTCACAAAAAGCGAAGAGCTTCCCATCATACCCGCATTCACCGACGTATGTGATGCCTCCACCGGCAAAATCATCTCATACGCCTTGTTCGCAACCCGTATCAGCCGCTCAAGTGTCAGAGGCTTAATGATATAATCCAAAACACCCGAATTATATGCTTCCACTGCATAATTGCGACTATTAGTAATAAAAACCACAGAAGGCTTGTACGTCAGGCTGCGGATGAAATCAATACCGTTAATCGGATCCATCTCAGGGTCAGCAAAGATCAGGTCAGCCCCACGTCTTGCCAGTAGTCCGTTGGCTTCCAGCGGATTTGAGTATGTCCCGGCCAATGAAAGAAAAGGTATCTTCTCTATCTGTGACTTTAGTTCAGCCAGCGCCTCACTATCCCTGTCAATGGCAATACACTTAATCATTTTATCGCTGTTTTGTTACATTATTCCTTAACAAATTGCATCAGTCAGCGATCATAAGAATAAACCTTTCTGTCAAATCATGCTAATCAAAATCATACATCGCAACATCAGATCTGACCAGATAAATGTCGCCCCTTACATCCTTCGTTACGGATAATACAATTAATAAACTGATAATAGTGACTATTACCAGGCTGACAAAAATGTGCCTGCTTTTAAAAAAGTTCATTCAATACGTTTCTGACCGATGTAAAGATAGATAACAAAATGTGTTCCTCAATGTGAAAGAAACGTTAAAGTCTGAAAAAGTTTTGCGTTCAGCGTTTGCTATAATTAGTAACGCTAAACCCTGAACCCTGAACGCGGAACATTTCCTATCTTTACCTGCGCATAAATATTAAGCTATGTTTTCAGGAATTGTAGAAGAAGCAGCGCCCGTAGTACGGGTTGAGAAAGAAAAGGACAACATTCATATTACAATGAAATGCTCTTTCACATCTGAGCTAAAGATAGACCAGAGCGTGTCTCATAACGGAGTATGCCTGACAGTAGTAAATATAAAGGATGACACCTATACCGTCACGGCAATACGTGAGACACTTGATAAAACAAACCTCGGACTTCTCAAACCCGGGGATAAAGTGAATCTTGAACGCAGCACCAGGCTTGACGGTCGTCTTGACGGTCACATGGTCCAGGGGCATGTCGATCTCACAGCCAGATGCACTTCGGTAAGAGAAGCTGACGGATCGTGGTACTATACCTTTGAATATGAACCCAAATCACCGGAGCATATTACGGTTGAAAAGGGTTCTGTGAGTGTTAATGGTGTAAGCCTTACCGTGGTAAACTCAAAAGATACGTCATTTGAGGTAGCGATAATACCGTTTACACATCAGGTGACAAACTTTCACCAGATAGTCTCCGGTTCTGTTGTAAATATCGAATTTGACATACTGGGTAAATATATTGCCAGGATCGTCAGACAACAACTCGGCAGATAAGCATGACTTTCAGGGAACGAAAAATAATCGTTGCTGTATCCGGAGCCAGCGGAGCAGTATATGCTCTCAGCCTCCTGAAAAGTCTCAGGGAACTGCCTGCCTCACCGGCAGAAGTAGCGGTAATCTTTACCGGCAATGCAGAAGAGATCATGCTATATGAGACCGGAATAAAATATGTTCCCGCAGGTAGTGAAAAGCTCTATGACA
>CAZGDJ010000266.1:0-4813 GCA_964524635.1 uncultured Rikenella sp.
AGTTTATCCAGAATAAGCTGGGCATTAGTTTCCTCCTCTACCTGTTCCTGGACAAACCATTGTAACCAGTTAGATGTTGCATAATCATTTGCTTTGATTGCTTCAGCGAGAACTTCATTAATGCTCGAGCTGATGAACTGTTCATGTTTCAGCACTTCCTTAAACATTTCCTCAACACCTTTAAACCTGGCTGGTGGTTGCTTGAAGGCTGGAATAACTGCATTACCTCCTCTTTCATTAACAAACTTTACAAATTTAAGCATGTGTAATTTCTCTTCATCAGCCTGCGCATACAGCCATTGTGCAATTCCCGGATAACCTTTACCCTCTGCCCATGAGGCCATGGCTAAATAAAGATTTGAAGAATAACCTTCTCTTTCGATTTGTCTGTTGCAGATCTCTTCGACTTTTTTTGTTAACATATTGTTTTATTTTGTAGTTGTTAGTCTACCAGAATAACAGGAAGAGCATGAAATTGTTCAACCAATTGTGTCTTTTACTTTCTGAATCAGTTCAGAGGGCAGGAAAGGTTTTGAGAAAACCTGGTCAGCGCCGAGCTGCTTTGCAATAAGAAGATAGCTGCCAGGGCCTGCTTTTCCACCTCCACTGATTGCAAAAACCTTTGTCTCCGGCTTTTTTTCTTTTACTTTCATAATTACCTTGAGTCCATCTTCCTCGGGCATTAGCAGATCAGTGATTACCAGGTCAATCACTGAAGGACGGAATTTAGCCAGAGCTTCTCTTCCATCAGATGCAGCAATAACGGTATATCTTCTCTTTTCAAGAGCTTCCTTCAGCATCTCCCTCAGAGAGGTGTCATCTTCAACGATCATTACGCCGGGCATATCTCAGGATAATTTATTTATTAATGAATCAATGGAATAAATAATCTCTTTCAGTGAAACAGGCTTAAACAGATTTGCTTTAACAATGTCCGAAGATAGTTCTTTTTCCGAAGCAAGCCAAGTATCAAATTCAGAGATAACCAGAACAGGTGCAGTCACTCCGAAACCGTGCAGAGAGAAAAGCAGGTCACTTGCAGGTATTTCAGGTGATTTGTCAAAAATAATCACAAGGTCTGCCATACCGGCTTTTGCCTTCCATTCATTTACCGGATCTGTTAATTCAACAAGGTATCCGCTGTTTCTTAAACCCATTGAGACAATTTTTGCTTCATTGTCATTTTCCGGGATAAGTACCAGGTTAGCCTTTGGAGCTATTTCGTCCACAGAGTCCTTTTCATCTGATTTCACCGGAATTACAACATCTATTGTGGTGCCAATATTGATTTTGCTGTTCACCAGAATATCCCCTTCCAGTTCGGAGACAATTCCAAATACGACAGAAAGGCCAAGGCCAGTTCCTTTACCCTGTTTTTTTGTTGTATAAAAAGGATCGAATATCCTTTCAGCAACGCCTTTTTCCATGCCGGGACCTGTATCAGCAAACCTGATAAGAGCATAATCTCCCTCACTCTTTTTACCCGCAATATAGGTATTCAGATCTGAGCCTTTACAGCTATCAATTATAAGAGTAAGCTTCCCTCCTTTAGGTTCCATAGCCTGTAATGCATTATTAGCCAGGTTAATGAATATTCTAAAAAGCTGCGTTGGATCTGCCATGACCTTCAAATCAGGTGTTTTGACAATATTCTCAAGTATAACATTGTCAGGGACGGATGGTTTTAAAAAGCTAATTGTCTCCTGAAGGATGTCATAGACCCTGACACTTATCAATTCCTGCCCGACCTGTCTGCTGAAGGTAAGTATCTGGTTAGTGAGCGATCTTGCCCTTCCAAGAGCCTGGATTATTTTCCTGATATTCTGATATGCCTCTGATGAACTGTCAAGCCCCTCCAGTGACATTTCACCATATCCATAGATTGTTGTAAGAATTGTATTAAAATCGTGAGCAATTCCACCTGCCAGCAATCCTATAGTATCAAGTTTCTGAGCCTGATGTAATTTTTTCTCAAGGTCAGCCTCGCGTGTAAAATCCTCAATAGCGCCATCAATGTATACAGGGTTTCCCGAACCATCTCTGACAATAAAGGCGCTTACACGGCAGATAATCTCCTTTCCCTCGCGTGTTTTAAGAATCAAACGTCCAGTAGAGAAAGCCTCTTCCTTAAGGAGTGAGTTAAGATGATATTCGAATAAATCAGGCTCGGAATAAAATCCCCTTATGTTATTGCCGATGAGTTCAGTTTCATTTTCTGCTCTTACAATTCTGGTTAAAGCTTTGTTTACATTCAGAAGCCTGCCATTCAAATCGCTTCTGAAGAAACCTATTGGCAGGTTTGATTCAAGATTACGAAACTCCCACTCTATCTCAACTGCAGCCTGTTGTTGAAGTTTCAATTCTGTAATGTCAAATGTCTCGGTAAGTGCATGAGTTATTTTATTCCGGTTATCAGAGACAGGCCTCATCACAACCTCATAATATCTCTTGCCCCATGCCGGAGTTTCAAAGAAAGCCTGGTAAAAAACTACTTTTCCGCCAAGACAATTGTCAACATTGCTTTTTATATTCTGAATAAAGTTTTCATGTCCCCAGATGTCCTCAAGATGATAACCCACTATCTGATCTGATATCCGGTTATGATTCTGGCAGAAGGTTTTGTTTATCTTCTCATAGACATAGTCACGGTTCACTATTGAAACCATTGACCTTGAACTGTTGATTATCTGTTCGAGAAAGAAAGTCTCCTGCTGTAATTTCCTGAGTTTTCTTTTACCGGGCACCAGTTTGTCAAGCCATTTTAGCCGGGCAGATCCTTTGTCTGATTTTTGTTCACCCATCCTTTTATTTTTATTATCAGTCAAAATCGAGGTTGAATGTTTTTTTCAGATCCTTTAAGGCAGGATTTTTGGAAGCCAAATGGTTAAACTTCTGGTCAACTGAGTAGAGAATGTCACCCCGGTCAGTCGATTCCACAACAGTTTGTATGTTTATTAAATTGTTCACAAGGGAGCTTTTAAGATGCTGTTCAAGCCTGGCCTTATAGTTATGGTCAAATGCTTCTTTCAGAGCAGTGTTGTCAAGTTTCAGGATTATCGTCTTATCTTGTTGCAGGTCAGGTGCTGCAGACGAAAGAGTTATTGAAATGCGGGGACTCTCTTCTTTTATCGTTTGTGCAAAATCGTTCCATTCTTTCAGAAGTTCGTCAGAAGAAAATTCTTTTCCGGGAACAATATCCTGTCCTGCAGGTTCATTTACCAAATCTGCCTGGTTCCTGGATTCTGCCATCAGGTTTTTGATTGAGACTTTCCTCTGAACCCCGGAATCAGGTTTCACTCCAGGGTTTGATGAGCTCTCAGTCTGTTTGGTCTGGTTTTCTGATGGTTGTGGTTTATTATCATCTGAAGGCCCCGAGGCTTTTAAAACAGGTTTCTCAGGTTTTTCTTTGTTTATTGATTGCTGTTCAGCTTTTTTTTTTGACTGGTCTTCATCTGTTGACGATAGTTGGCACATACGGAGTAATGCCAGTTCAACATGCAGACGCTGGTTCTTGCTGCTTTTGAATGTCAGCATGCATTGTGAACCTATTTCAAGGGCATTATAAAGAAACGGCAACTGAGCTGTTACTGCCTGCTCGCGATACCGCTGCCTGATAGAGGGTGACGTTTCAAGCAGCTTAACTGTAGCTTCATCACGGCTAACAAGGAGGTCACGAAGATGGTTGTTAAGGCCTGCCATGAAGTTATACCCGTCAAATCCCTTGTTAAGTATCTCATTATAGGTAACAAGGACAGAGGTAATGTCTCCCTTGATAGCTGCAGCTGTCATCCTGAAATAGTATTCATAATCAAGGACATTAAGGTTTGATATTACATCTGAATATGTAATGTTCTTTCCGCAAAAGCTTACTATCTGGTCAAAAATAGAGAGAGCATCCCGAAGAGCTCCATCTGCCTTTGTGGCTATTACATGAAGTGCTTCATGTTCAGCTTTAACACCCTCATTTCCTGCGACCCAGACAAGTCTGTTCACAATATCATCGACGTTAATCCTGTTGAAGTCAAAAATCTGACATCGCGATAGTATGGTTGGTATTATCTTATGCTTCTCAGTTGTTGCGAGAATAAAAATGGCATGGGCAGGGGGTTCCTCCAGGGTTTTAAGGAATGCATTAAATGCCTGGGCAGAGAGCATATGAACCTCATCTACTATATAAACGCTGAACTTCCCTATTTGCGGAGGTATCCTCACCTGGTCAGTAAGGTTTCTTATGTCATCAACGCTGTTATTTGAAGCAGCGTCAAGTTCATGAATATTGAATGATGCCTGGGAGTTGAAAGAGCGACATGATTCACATTTATCACAAGCTTCGCCCTCAGGGCTAAGATCTGAGCAGTTTATTGTCTTTGCGAAGATCCTTGCGCATGTTGTTTTGCCTACACCACGGGGTCCACAAAAGAGATAAGCCTGTGCAAGGTGTTTATTCTTTATTGCATTTTTTAGAGTGGTCGTAATTGTATCCTGTCCTACAACCATATCAAATGTGGCAGGCCTGTATTTTCGGGCTGAAACAATGAAATTGTCCATGATGGTTAACGGGTCTAACTCTTATTAACAGTCACAAATATAGTCAAAATGTAATGTAGTGTCAGTGTCACCGGAAAACTGAAAGTGTCATCTGTCTGTGGCAGTAATTGATATTAAAATAGTTGCAACAATATTTTTTTTTAGAATTAATTGTCTTACTTTTGCCACCCGATTTATTAACAAAATTATAAACTAAAAGAGATGTTGAATCAGTACGAAACCGTTTTCATTGCAACTCCCGTTTTATCTGAGAACCAGATGAAGG
>CAZGDJ010000267.1:0-4807 GCA_964524635.1 uncultured Rikenella sp.
TTGAGATATGGCCTTTCCAAAACCGGCGCCACCTGCAAGGCCTGCTTAAGGTTATCAAAAGGATTATGTTCACTTAATTAATTCGTTCACTATATTATGTGGATTGGTATGTGACTTTTTTCTTGCCTGTTCATAAATGGCCAGCCTGATAATCCGGCTTCTGAATCAGCGTCGCAATTATATTCACCACAGAAAAACACCATATCCAGGTTTTCTCCTTATAATGCCCCTCAGATATATTTTGAAGTGCCTACTGTATTTTGTACACACCTACAAGATTAAATTTGTATACTGGGCTCATTAGGGCTATAATTCAACTTTATTCAGATGGTTTTAAGCAACCCCTTTATGCTGAAATGGCATATGAAACCTTATTATGTCATTATCTCAACCTCCTCGAAAAAGCTGCTGAATATGAAAATTTTAGAACAAGATCCGGATGCCCTTTCACGTTCCGAACTGTTTGAGGGGATTTCTCCTGAACAGCTTACAGATATTTTAAGCCATGGCAACCGCTCCCGCCTGGAACAGGGCCAGGTACTCTTTCACGAGGGCGATCGTGCCGACAGGTGCTTTCTTGTGCTTAATGGACGTCTAAAACTTTCCAAGCTTCATGAGCAGGGGAAAGAGGCAATTATCCGTTACATTGATAGTGGTGCTATAGCCGCTGCTATCGCAGTCTTTAAAGAGAAGAAATATCCGGTAACGGCGACAGCACTGGAAAAGGCAGAAACAATCGGATGGGACAGAGAAACCATGCGCCAGCTCTTATTAAAATATGGGCAGCTCGCGGTTAATCTTCTGCAATTTACCATAGATCGCATAGAAGATCTTCAAATACGCTTTTTAGAACTTTCCGCTGAACAGGTCGAACGCCGTATTGCCCGCGCCCTGTTGCGCATCATGAGGCAGTCAGGACGTAAAACCGATGCCGGCATTGAAATCGATTTTCAACTCAGCCGCCAGGATCTGGCTGATTATACCGGTACAACCCTATATACGGTCAGCCGCACCCTCAGTAACTGGGCAAAAACAGGTTGGATAAAATCCGGGCGTCAACGTATTATCATAACTGATCCCCATTCCCTTGTGAATTTTTCAGAATCTGACTGACATCCTGGGTGCAAAGCCCGCTGTCCCCATACCTGATTCATAACATGTTATAATTTTGAACCTGTTTTAAATAGGTTGCGCTGGCGCAAAGACAAAAACCTCACAACAAATTATTATAACAGCCATAAATGCTGAAAACAAAATTACCCGTACCCAATTTGGTTGCGCCGGTACAAAGACAAGAGAAACCAGGCAAACTATGATGAGGTCAAATGAAGCTTGATTCAAAAATGACTGTTAACGAATTGCTGACAGAATTTCCTTCAGTCTTAGACGTATTTATTAAACATAAGATGCCGTGCATCGGGTGTCCGGCAGATGGTTTTCACACAATAGAGGAAGCTGCCTTGATGAACGGGATATTATTGGAAAATCTTCTCAAGGAATTGTCAAAGGTCATTAAGATCAAGGATGCCCATAAAGTGCTTTTATAGACATTTTTCATGGTAATCGCGAAGGATAAGATGCAGCTGAAACCGGTCACCAGCAACATGATACTTTATTGTAAAGAATGGTCAGCAACTGTTTGCTTTTACAGGGACCGATTGATGCTGCCCATAAATTTATCAACAGACTGGTTCGTGGAATTTTCATTAAACAATGCTTCAAGATTAAGCATAGCCGATGAGAAACATACTTCAATCAAAGGAAGCGGAGGATCGGGTGTAGCCATATCGCTCCAGGTTGAAGATATTGATCACGCCTGGAAATATGCGCAAGCAACGGATCTGGCACCTGCTGAGATCAGGATGCACCCATGGGGTGCAAGGGTTTTCAATCTGTTTGATCCTGAAGGGCATCGTATAGAGATATGGCAATCCCTGATTACTGATAAAAAATAGCGCAAGTTCCCTGCTCTTTCATCAAGTCAATTATACCTCTCAAGGCACGATATTTTGTTGAGGATGATTTAGGAGAGAAAACATGAAAAACAATAATATGGTTACTACAATTGATTTCTTAAACAAATTGCTTGAGGCTGAAAGAGCTGGAGTAAAGGTTCTCAGGATGCTTGTTTCTTTGGTAGAAGATGAAAAAAAGAAGGATTTAATAAGACGTTTTCTTCATGATGAGGGAATGAATTGTCAGATATTAAAAACAATTATAGAAAATGCCGGCTACACGATAAGCCCCAACACAGGTGATTTTGTTCAGAAGATAGAATCTCTGCCCGGTATTGAAGAAAAAATTGAGCTATTGCTTAAAGGCCAGGAATGGGTAGCCAGGCAAATAAGAAGAAATAGAGAAATAAAGATAAAAGTCTCTGAAAGAATGCTGTTGGAGGCTATAAAGATTCAACACGAAGAAAACGTTGATGCGTTAAGAGCATCCATCGGATAGAATCGATATATAATGTAATAAATTTAAACCGACATTTTATTAAGAAAGGAGAAACAACTATGTTCTGTTATCAGTGTCAGGAGACGGCAAAAAATACCGGATGCACCATCAGAGGCGTTTGCGGAAAACCGGAGGAGACTGCGGATCTTCAGGATCTCCTTATTTATGTTTGCAGGGGGATATCTGTCTATGGGGTGAAATTGATGGAAATGGGCACTGCGGATAGGGATGCCGCCCATTTCATTAGAGATGCCCTCTTTATGACCATTACCAATGTTGCATGGGACGATGATGTGATCATCGGGCGGATCAAGGAAGGCCTCAAGGTAAGAGAGGCAATCAGCAAGAAAGCCGGAAATTCACTTTCAGGCCCGCTTCCGGATTGCGCAACCTGGAGTTCTCTTGACAAAGCAGAGATCATGGCAAAGGCCAGGTCTAACGAGGTTCGTATTACAGCTGTGGAAAATGAGGATGCACGGTCCCTGAAATGGACGGTCATTTATGGTCTTAAGGGAATAGCCGCCTATGCAGAGCATGCCGCGGTCCTCGGTTATGAGCAGGATGATATTAACGGCTTCTTTTTTCAGGCCCTTTTCTCCACCATAAGGGATCTGTCTGTTGACGAGATGATCGCTATGGTCATGAAGACAGGGGAGATGGCGGTGAATGTTATGGCACTGCTCGACAAAGCCAATACAGAGACCTACGGGAATCCTGAGATTAGTGAGGTTAATATTGGTGTAGGAAAAAATCCCGGGATACTCATATCGGGTCATGACTTAAAGGACATGGAAGAACTTCTCCGGCAGACAGAGGGGACAGGAGTTGATGTATATACCCATGGCGAGATGCTTCCTGCAAATTATTACCCGGCGTTCAAGAAATACAAACATTTCGTTGGCAACTATGGCAGCTCATGGTGGCATCAGAATAATGACTTCGAGACCTTCAACGGTCCGATCATTCTAACTACAAACTGCCTGATTCCAATTAAGAAGGAAAACACATATCTCTCAAGGCTCTTTACCACCAGCGTCGTGAATTACCCCGGCGCCGGACACATTGCAGACAGGCCTAAAGGCGGGGAAAAGGATTTTTCTCCTGTCATTGCCCTGGCAAAGACCTGCAAGGCGCCCCGGGAGATTGAGACCGGGAAGATAGTGGGAGGCTTTGCCCATAACCAGGTACTTGCGCTGGCTGACAAGGTAATCGAGGCAGTCAAGTCAGGAGCAATCAAGCGTTTTGTGGTTATGGCAGGCTGCGACGGCAGGCACAAGCCCCGCAGTTATTTTACCGAGGTTGCAGCGAACCTGCCCAAGGACACTGTAATTCTTACCGCCGGGTGCGCCAAATACCGTTACAATAAGCTTGCCCTCGGGGATATCGGCGGCATCCCGCGTGTGCTGGATGCGGGACAGTGCAATGACTCATACTCACTGGCCGTGATTGCCCTTAAATTAAAAGAGGTGTTCGGGCTTAAGGATATTAATGAACTGCCTATATCTTTCGACATCGCCTGGTATGAGCAAAAGGCTGTAGCTGTTCTTCTTGCGCTGCTGTTTCTTGGAGTCAAGGGCATTCGCCTCGGCCCGACCCTGCCGGGCTTTCTGTCTCCCAATGTAGCGAAGGTTCTGGTGGAGAAGTTCAATATCAAACTTATTGGAACCGTCCAGGATGATATTGCTGCAATGATGAAGGGAGAATAATGTCCTGTTTATGATGGCTGATAAATTATTATCAGAAGAAAAACATGACGAGCTATTTGAGTGATTTGAAAAAATAGAAGTTGAACGTATTGGGCTCGGCAAGCATGAAGAGTTTCACGGTTTACTTGAGAAGCTGAGTGAAACTTATCTGAAGCGAACAGGAGAATGATATGGCATTTAAAATCAAAGAAACCGGGAGGCCGGAGGTGTATGTACATTGAAGGGGACTTTCCAAAGGTCAGCAGCACCAGCCACATATATGATCAGACACACAGAAAGTTGCCAAAAATATTTTTTACAATTCATGGAAAAGTGATCCAAAGGAAAAAAATGGAAGGGGCAAGATGCCCCTTCCAAGAGAGGAACCAATACTTGCTGCCACGCAGATATTTGATAGGAGTTGCTCTACCTTTTATACTACAGGAAATCATTTTTAAACTCAAGCAATGATTTTTCAAGCACTTTGGAAAAACAAACAGGGGGCACCATTATTCTTGACAGTTTGATGTGTTCTGTCAGGAATGATGGGCCCTACGGCCTTTCCCTCTAATGAGTCCATAGAGGAGCTGTATCTCGTCTTTCCATATGTCAGGGTCCGGTGTTTCCAGGACCATCGGAATATTGTCAAAGCGCGGGTCGTTCATGAT
>CAZGDJ010000268.1:0-4792 GCA_964524635.1 uncultured Rikenella sp.
AGGCCAGCATTATGACAAAAACCTGAGTGAGACATTTTTCAGAGAGCTTGACATACCTGAGCCTCACACAAACCTGGGCGCAGGCAGCGGCACACAGGCAGAGCAGACTGCCGGGATAATGCTGGGTTTTGAAAAGGAGCTTCTTGCCCATCCTGCTGACCTGGTCATTGTTGTAGGAGACGTGACATCAACAATGGCCTGTTCGATAACAGCCAAGAAACTAAACACAAAAGTCGCTCATGTTGAGGCAGGTATAAGATCATTTGACCTCTCAATGCCAGAGGAGATAAATCGCATGGTCACTGACAGTATAACCGATTATTTTTTTACCACATCATCATTTGCAAATGAGAATCTGAAAAAGGCTGGCATGTCTGACGACCGGATATTCTTTGTCGGTAATGTGATGATAGATACTCTCATGGCCAACAGGCAAAGATTCACCAGGCCTGCACTATGGGATCGTGCCGGGCTGAAAGAGAATGAGTACATTGTCATGACCCTGCATCGCCCTGTTAATGTTGATGAGAGCGATAACCTTAAGCGGCTTCTGGAGACAATCACTGTCTCCTGTGACGAGATGCCTGTCATCTTTCCCGTCCACCCGCGCACGCTGAAAGTCATGAAATCATTCAGCTCTGAAGCAAGAAAGTCCTGTGGTCTGGCTGACCCTGAATCAATAATACTTACTGAGCCGATGGGGTATCTTGAATTCAACTACCTGGTTGAGAGAGCATTTGCTGTTATTACAGACTCGGGTGGTATAACAGAGGAGACAACGGTAATGGGAGTACCTTGTATTACCCTGAGAGATAGCACCGAGCGTCCGGAGACGTGTACCATTGGAACCAATGAACTTATTGGTACTGATCCTGATAACATAAAACCGGTAATGAAGAAGCTCTTTTCGGGACAGTGGAAAAAAGGAGGCATTCCGGAACTGTGGGATGGGAAGGCAGCTGAGCGTATAGTGGAGATTCTGCTGAAGCTGGGAGGTGACCATCTGCCAGTCCAGAGCTAAAGACTGATTACCGGATAATAAGCCCTCACCTGAAAGGTCTCACGGTTAAAGAAAAAAGTTACTAACAGCCTGAGAAGGAACTATTAATCAACTCTGTAAGTAACATGCTGCAAAATGGCGGCAAACATAAACACCTGAAAAACAGCAACATAAAAACACTGAGAGCACTATTACACAATAGTCCTGACAGTTACACTTTTGTCTTTTTACTTTTATCTTTTGTCTTAACTTTTTACTAAACAAGGCCAGTAGTTAATAAACTGCATTTTCAGGGCTTACCTGTTATATTCTGATTTGATAAATTTAGCAGAGTATAACCCGAAATTATTAAGCAGTGATGCAGGACGATCCAACCACAAGCAAAAAAAGCTCAGGGAGTGCATCCCAATATATTTTGTACGGCGGAGTGTTACTGGCCGGGGGTTTAACAGCCTTAACCTTTGCCCTGCTGTACTCAAAAAAGAACAACGACTTTAAAAGCCTTGAACAGAAGTTTGCCAGTAATGAGATAGTGTATGTTCGTCAGATGGACTCGCTGGCGAATGAATTTAAAATGGTCTCTGATAAGTATATTTTTTTACAGGCCGACAATGAGACCCTTGATAAAAACCTTACTCAGGAGCAGTCAAGGAATAAGAGCCTGGCCTTTGCAAATGCAAATCTTTCCTCAAAGGAGAAACAATATAAAAGCACATATTCATCGCTTCAGGCTTCAAATGCCAAGACTAACGCAGAAAATGAGTCACTTAAGAATGAGGCTGCTCTGTTACGTGCCCAGGTGCAACGTCTCCAGGGAATACTGGATGATCGTGATGAAACAATAGCAAAGCTGCATGAGCTTGATAATCAGCGCTTAAATGACATTGAATCCGGTAATACCACTCTTGAAGCCTTAAGGGACTCAATAAACCGCGAGCACTATTCAGGTTATTTTGTTAACCCGGAACTTACCGGTGGTTATGGATTATTTGAGACTAACTATGATTACGCATACTGGTACGGGGGATTAACTGTTGTCAACGGCTATGTTATCAACAAACACTGGCGCACCGGTTTAGGTATCGGTTTTCATTACTATGATGCTGGTCCTACAGTGCCTGTATTTCTTGACTTCCGGTATATGTTGAATAAGAGACTGTTTACGCCTTATGTCTTTGCTGACGGCGGATTTATGGTTGATCTCAAAGAGCTGAGAGTGCCAAACTCAGTATACATGAACCCCGGCTTTGGCGTTTACCGCAGCCTGGGTGACCATCTGTCACTTAACCTCGGCGCAGGCCTGTTTGTGCAGAGCTTTGATATCCGGTCTTCATTTGTGAATATCAAGGTCGGTATAACGTTTAAGAAGTAAAAATCGTTCAGTGTTCAGCGTTTAACTACTTATAAACAGTGGTTAGCTGAATGATTGTGCTTTTTTGGTCTATGTTCAGGGTTTAGTGTTGAGCGAAATAGGACGTTACTGACTTCAACTTATCATTGAAGATTCAGTTTACAAAACGCATAATAAAGATCACTCTGAACATTCCCGGAAGAGTAATAGCAATCAATTAAGTTTCAGTTTATTGGGAACCCTAAACTCTGAACCCTAAACTCTGAACCCTAAACTTTGAACCCTGAACCCTGAACTCGAAACCCGGCACCCGGCACCCGGCACCCTGAACTCGAAACCCGGAACCCTTTTATGAATATCCCGTCACGCAATCCTTCTTTTAATCTTTTGTTGCAGTCTGTCAGGCTGGATGATCCTGATGCAGCCAAAGATGAAGCTGCAAGGATTATCAGGAGTGGTATGATTGACTGGGTGGATCTCCTGGCAAGAGCGGAAATGCATTGCGTAAGGCCACAGCTGGAAAATCTTCTGGACAAGGTTTCATCACCTCTTGTTCCGGATAATGTAAAAGAGAAACTGAACGATGCAAATCGTGAGAATCTTCTAAGACAACTCAGAAGCATAACAGAATTTTTTCGTATCAAAAAGGCCCTGGATGATGAGCAAATTATGGCGATCCCCTTCAAAGGATTCTGGCTGGCTAATGAAACGTATGGCAACATTGCCGAAAGAGAATCTTATGATATTGACCTGTTTATAGATATAAAAGATCTTGCGAAGGTAAAATCTTTAATGCTGGAAAGAGGGTACATAATTACATCTATAATCACCAAACTGACTGAGGATTATATCTCAAATGAGTTATGTGAATATAACTTTGACATGTATGAGGGTGAAATCTGTATCCAGCATTTTGAGTTTCACTGGCGAAGCAGCATGAGTTGCTTCCGTATGAATATATGCCTGGATGATTTAAGGTCACAGGTTGTAAAGAGTAAAATTCAGGACAACGAATTACAGGTCTTTTCTCCTTCAGCGGGTCTCTTGCTGATAATAATGCATCATGGCGGTAAGGAACAATTTGTGCAACTGAAGCAGGTGCTTGATATTGCGAAGATTATAAAGAAACACAATGATATTGACTGGCAATGGCTTATCAGCCAGACAAAAAGATTCGGGATTGAAAAAGTCTTATTTACAGGTATATGCCTGTCAAGTTTGATCACCGGTATAAAAGCACCTCTGGAGATAGAAAAAGTTGTTTTTGCCAGGGCTATCAACAGGCTGGCCAAAGGAAGGATCAGAATGATTTCAGAGCCCCTCTCAACCAGGAGGAGGTTCAATTTTGAAATGAAAGGCTGGCTTTTTCATATTCGTTCACGAACCGGATTTAGCTTAAAGCTCCACTTTTTATGGCATTTCTTTCGCAAAGTTTTAATGCCAAAGCTCATTCCGAAAAGATTTCATTATCTATTTTACAATAAAGCGATAAGAATAAAGACTGTCGTCAGCAATGGAGATTAGATCAGTACTTCCAGGTGTGAATATTCATCCTGTCAGGTCTGTCAGCAGGGTAAATGACATCATTTACAGTGATGAAAATCACCAGGTAAATCAGCATGAATTTGCCTTGCAGGTAGCAGGTGTAGGTTCTTTTTATGCACGTGATGGCAAAGAAGTAGAGTATTTTACTGAGCCTGACGCTGATCCTGACTGGGTGAAGCTCTATCTGAACGGTCAGGTGCTTGTTGCGTTACTGCATCAGCGTAAAACATTGAATTTTCATGCCAGCAGTTTTGTCTTTAAGCGCCGGGGGATAATGCTTTTGGGAGAGACAGGGGCAGGAAAGTCTTCTGTAACTACCTCATTTGTTCTCGAAGGAGCAGGCTTCCTGTCAGATGATTTAACACCGATAGTCTTTAATAAATCAAAACCATACATCAAGCCTCTGAGAAAAGCAATAAAACTAAGGGAGCACACGATAGATCAACTGGATATTGGTAGTCATAATCTGACTGACGCAGAAACAGGCACAGGGAAACAGTATTTACATATTGGTCATTCTGATGCAAAGGACTTCCCTCTTCATTCAGTTTTTATTATTGAGATTGGGGACACTAAAACGCCTGAATTCTACACGCCGGAGCCTGCCCAAAAGTTTGCCCTTTTAAGAAGCGAGATATGTTCATGGGAGATACTTGCCGGCATGCCGGAAACGGAAGCAACATATCTTGAGCAGGTCTTACAGATTGTGCAAACAGTAAATATTGTGAAGGTGGTACGTCCTGCAGATATTAAGGTTCCGGTGCTGCATGTGGCTATCAGTGACTATATTGAGATGAATGCTAAAGAAGATAAACGATAAAAGACAAAAAGCGCAAGAGGGGAATAAGATAAAAGACAAAAGGCGCAAGACAAAAGTAAAAATTCAACTGCTAACC
>CAZGDJ010000269.1:0-2590 GCA_964524635.1 uncultured Rikenella sp.
GTATGGTTAGCCGGAAGAATTTATAGAACCGGAATACTTATGTACGGAAAGAAAACATCATACAGGGAGCTGTGGAAGTGGCTGAAGTATAAAGGATGATCAGGAATACGCATTTCGTTGGTTAACAGGGTTAATATCAGTTGATTATATGGCTAAAATACTTGTCATCGATGATGAGAAATCTATCAGGAACACACTAAAGGATGTTCTTGAGTATGAGAAATTTGAAGTTGACCTTGCAGAAGACGGCGTTGCAGGTATAAATCTTTATTCACAGAATTCATATGATGTTGTTCTGTGCGATATCAAGATGGCAAAAATGGATGGCATCGAAGTATTACAGAAAATGCTTGAGGTTTCAACTGATGTGCCGGTCATAATGATATCAGGTCATGGTAATATTGATACTGCCGTTGATGCAATCAAAAAAGGTGCTTTTGATTTCCTGGAGAAACCGCTTGATCTGAACCGCCTTCTTATAACCATTCGTAACGCCCTGGAAAGAGGTTCACTCATAACCCAGACAAAAGTGCTGAAGAAACAGGTCAGCAAGAAATTTGATATAATTGGCAAATCACAGGCAATTACTGTTGTCAAGGATATGATTGACAGGGTTGCTCCAACCGAAGCAAGGGTACTCATTACAGGAGCAAACGGGACAGGCAAAGAGCTGGTAGCTCATCAGATACATGAGAAAAGCAATCGCGCCAAAGGTCCGTTCGTTGAGGTTAATTGTGCAGCTATTCCATCAGAACTAATTGAAAGTGAGCTTTTCGGACACGAAAAGGGGTCATTTACCTCAGCCATCAAACAGCGAATTGGCAAATTTGAACAGGCTAATGGTGGAACAATATTCCTTGATGAAGTCGGTGACATGAGCCTGGCTGCTCAGGCAAAGGTATTAAGAGCTCTTCAGGAGAGCAAGATAACCCGTGTCGGCTCAGACAAGGATATCCAGGTTGATGTCAGAGTGGTTGCTGCAACAAACAAAAACATAAGAGAGGAAATTGACCGTAATAACTTCAGGGAAGACCTTTATCACAGACTGAGCGTAATTCTGATACACGTTCCCACGCTAAATGAAAGGGATGAAGATATCCCTCTTCTGGCTGATTACTTCAATACACTTATCTGTGGTGAATATGGAATGGGAAGAAAAAAAATCACCCCTGATGCTATCACAGAACTTCAGAAAATTAAATGGACGGGAAATATCAGGGAGTTCAGAAACGTGTTGGAGAGATTGATTATCCTTTGTCGCGATGATATAACAGGAAAGGATGTAATAACTTTTGCTCACCCTGTATCCGGTTTTAAAACGTAATAATGAAAAAGGTATATATAGTTATTCCGGTTCTTTTAATTGTTGCTTACTTTCTGTTTAAGGGGTGTGAGAATAAAAAAGAGTACGGGATGCCTTTGAAGTTTAATGATGGATGGTTGTTCATCAGACAGGATTCTGCCAATATGGATAAAATCCTGCCCGGAAACATCTCCAACCATAAATGGGATGAAGTGTCATTGCCTCATACCTCGTTTATTGAACCTCTCGTTGTTTCCGGCAGTCAGTGGACCGGCATCTGCTGGTACAAGAGGATTATTCATCCTGAAAGAAAATTAAGGAAGAAACATTTTGCTCTTGTCTTTGATGGAGCAATGAATGACGCAATTATTTACCTCAATGGCGCTGAGATATACAGACATACCGGAGGTTACCTGCCATTTTATGTTGATCTCACCAACGATATCCTTTTTGGCAAAGACAATGAGGTACTGGTAAAACTTGATAATCGTGAAAACCCTCAGATACCACCTGGCAAGCCTCTTTCCGAACTTGATTTTCTGTATTACAGCGGCTTATATCGCAATGTAAGCCTGATTGTTAAAGATAAGTTGCGCATAACAAATTCTTTTGAAACAGATACCCTTCTGGGAGGTGGCATTATCACCGGTTATAAAAATATTTGCAGTGACTCAGCAACGATTATCATTTCAACAATGGTTCAGAATGATGATAATACACCGAGGACGTTCTCTCTCAGCAACACGCTTTTAGATGCAGCAGGCAATGCTGTTACAACTGTTGTCAGTGATGAAATAGAAATGGAGCCGGGCCGGAACAGACGCATTGAAATGGATATCACTGTTAAGAATCCTTTATTATGGTCTCCTGATAATCCATTCCTTTATACATTGTCAACAGAACTGATTTCAGAAAAAGGTCCGATTGACAGAGCTGAAACCCGCCTGGGAATAAGGTCATTTGAGATATCAGCTGATAAGGGACTTGTACTTAACGGTGTAAAAGTAGCTGTCACAGGCACCAACAGACACCAGGAATACCCATATATCGGATATGCTCTATCTGATAATGCAAACTACCGTGATGCTTATAAAATTAAAGAGGCGGGATTTAATCTTGTCCGCTGTTCTCATTATCCGCAATCACCAGCCTTTCTTGACGCATGTGATGAACTTGGCATAATGGTGATTAACTCCATTCCCGGATGGCAATTTATTGGTGACTCTGTCTTCTGCGAAGCTTCGCTGCATGACACCCGTTTTATGTGCAGACGAGATCGGAACCACG
>CAZGDJ010000269.1:2600-4774 GCA_964524635.1 uncultured Rikenella sp.
TCAGTTATTATGTGGGAGTCATCCCTCAATGAAACATTGATGCCCCACAGCTTCATTATGAAACTGCACAATACAGTCAAGGCGGAACTGCCTTACGGCAATAATTATACTGCCAGCTGGATGGACACAATTTGTGATGTATTCATTCCTGCAAGACAGCATGCAAAAGCACCTGATTACTGGAAAGAATACCCAAAGCATAAACCATTGTTTATCTGTGAATACGGGGATTGGGAATACTATGCTAATAATGCCGGGTTCAGCCAGACAGAATTCAGAGATATTGCGCCGGCTGCGCGCAATTCAAGACAATTACGCAGTGCAGGAGAAAGAGGACTTCTTCAGCAGGCCTATAATTTCCAGGAATCCTATAATGATAATCTTTACGGACCGGCTTTTGGTGACGCTGCCTGGCTTATGTTTGATTACAATCGTGGTTGCGCCCCTGATATAGAAGCATCTGGTATTATGGATATCTTCAGGTTGCCGAAGTTCTCCTATTGGTTTTACAGAAGTCAGAAAGAGAATGACCCTGTATGCTTTATAGCAAACTATAATTGCTCTGACTCCGGTAACCTGGTGAGAATATTCAGCAATGCTGATACGGTTAATCTTTACCGCAATGATACCTTGATAGCAATACAGGGTCCTGATGTTAATGAGAACACCACTAATCTCCTACACCCTCCCTTTACCTTTATTCTGAAAGATTTTAAAGCTGGTGAACTAAAGGCTGTCGGGATAAAGAAAGGATCTGAGTTTGCTGCAAATACCGTACATACACCCGGAACGCCTTCAGCATTAAGGTTGTCAATTGATCTCAGCAACAAACAATTAAATGCCGACGGATCTGATATCATTTTCGTTTATGCCTCTGTTGTTGACTCTCTCGGCAATTTAGTACACGCTGCGGATTCACTTATTGAATTCTCTGTCAGAGGTGATGCGACACTTATTGGACATAATCCGGTAAGAGCGGAAGCCGGCATTGCTACAATACTCCTGAAAGCCGGAACAAATCCGGGGAAGGTTCTCATAAGATCCACCTCTGATGGTATGTCAGGTGCTGAAGTAATGACTGTTGCCAGGCGATAAGGAAAGTTTATTCTCTTACAAGCCTCACGAATCGGCAGAAGAACACTTACTGTCGGTCAGAAACGGAAATAGATAAATGGCTGCATAACTCCTGACCCAACCTTTTGCAGAACAAGACAAACAACCACCACTGCCACAAGCTTTACTGCAAGGGGCATTCTGATGAAGAGGCCACGATAGGCTTCTTTCACAGTGACAGGAAGAAAATGGATTACATATCCGGTCAGGATAAGTATCAAAACCGGCAGGTAGGCCACTAAAACATCAAAATAATTACCCGGGTTGAAGGAGGTGAATATTTGTGAGAGCATCAGGTATACATCGTTTGTGGACCCTGATCTGAAAAAGATCCATGCAAAACTTACAAAGTTAAAAGTTACTATTATGCCCGCCAGCCTGGCAATCTTTGTTCCTCTCTTTGCTCTTTTAAATATACTCTGCCATATCTTATTTGCAATCAGTCCCAGCCCGTGAAGAGCTCCCCATATGACAAATCTGAATGCTGCACCATGCCACAAACCGCCAAGCAACATGGTAATCATAAGGTTCAGACCAGTTCTGAAGGTTCCTTTTCTGTTCCCCCCGAGAGGTATATAGAGATAATCTTTGAGCCATCTGGAAAGTGAGATATGCCACCTCTTCCAGAAATCAGTGATATTTGAAGCTTTATAGGGTGAGTTAAAATTAAGCGGAAGCCTGAAACCCATCAGCAGGGCAACGCCAATTGCAATATCCGTATATCCGGAGAAATCGCAATAAATCTGAAGCCCATAACCGTAGACAGCCGTAAGATTCTCAAATCCTGAATAAAGAGCAGGAGTATCGAAGACCCTGTCAACAAAATTCACAGACACAAAATCTGATATGACCATCTTTTTTATCAATCCCTGGAGGATAAGGTACAACGCATGGCCGAATTCATTACGTGAAATTGTGTAATCGCCTCTCATCTGGGGGAAAAACTCCGTAGCTCTGACAATAGGGCCGGCTACCAGCTGAGGAAAGAAAGATTTGTAAAAAGCAAGATCAATAAAGTTAGTGACAGGCAAAATCTTCCCCCTGTAAACGTCTATGTTATA
>CAZGDJ010000270.1:0-4626 GCA_964524635.1 uncultured Rikenella sp.
TTTCAGGAGAGAAGTATATATGAGACATGTTGATGAGCTTCACGAGGAGATCGCCTCCGGTGATGATATCTTTCTCCTGCAAGCTGTAAAACGCAGCGGGGGCAAAATAAGCTATCTGCCATGTGAGGCGGCGGCGGTGGAGACCGCTGCCGCGGTCTCGGCTGCGGCGCTGCTGAGCCAGCGCGCCCGCTGGGCATCCAAAGCCTACCTGTACAGAGACACCTCCGCCATCATCCTCGCCGCAGCCACGGCGGCGTGCAACGCCGCCGTCACCGCCGCCGCCAGCGTATCCTGCTTCTCCAGCAGATATCTCATTATGACAGCAATATTATACGGCCTGAGGATTATACCTGATTATCTCACAATAAGCTATACCCTTAAAAAAAGAAAGGAGCGCCTGCCCCTTCCTGGTTTTATCATAATGGAATTGATTTATCCTTTCTATTTTATTACAGTCGCTTTTCTTTCGCTGCTGCCCTCGATGAGACGCTTCAGACAACATGACCATACATTTTAGTTACCCTCAGCCAGCACTTTGATACGCATGAGCCGTATCTCCTCCTCTTCAAACTCACCTGACAGCTCCCTGATGGCTTCATCAAGTGAACCTGACTGAGCCTCCTCCATGAAATATGAATATATATCCTGCTGCCTGTCTTCATCAATGACCGAGTTGATATAGTAGTCTATATTAAGTTTTGTCCCTGAGCTTACTATTGCTTCTATCTCCCCTAAAAGATCATCATAATCTATGCCTTTGGCATTGACAATATCCTCAAATGGCCTCTTAAGATCAATACTCTGAATGATGTATACCTTTAACCCCGATTTATTCACAACAGATTTGACAACCATATCCTGTGGTCTCAATATCTCCTTCTCAACGACGTAATCCTTTATAACGTCCACAACCTCCTGTCCGTATCGTTCAGCTTTGCCTGCCCCAATACCTGTAATATTCTGAAGTTCATCAATGGTAATCGGGTATTGTATAGCCATCTCCTCAAGTGAAGGATCCTGAAAGATATTATATGGTGGCTGGTTGGCATGCTTGGCTATTTTCTTTCTCAGATCTTTAAGAATGCTAAGCAACTCCTCGTCGGCTGCAGCTGTCCGCGCCCCGAATGAACCTTCCTCATCTTCTGTCTCCGAATAATCATGATCCTCATTAAGCAGGAAGCTCTCAGGCTGCTCGAGGAACCTGTGACCCTTGGGTGTCAACCATAGAAGCCCGTAATTCTCAATATCTTTATTCAGAAGTTTGTTTATCAATGACTGGCGTATAACCATGTTCCAGAACCTCTCATCCTTCTCTTCATCGATGCCGAAAGTGTCCAGTTTATGATGCTTGTATGACTTTATTGCAGAATTGAGAGTCCCTGCCAGTATTTTGGCTATGTGATCTGCCTTATGTTTTTCCTTGACGGCAACAACAGTCTCCAGCATGCTGACAACGTAATCACTGCCTTCAAATTGAGTTTTAGGGTGGAGACAGTTATCACATGCCTCACAGTTTTCCTGCAGATACTCTTCTCCGAAGTAATGCAACAGTATTCTTCTGCGACAGGTAGATGACTCCGCATACGATACTGTCTCAAGCAGAAGCTGTTTGCCTATCTCCTGCTCAGCTATAGGTTTGCCCTGCATGAACTTCTCAAGCTTGACAATATCATCATAACTGTAATAAGCAATACAACGTCCCTCTCCGCCATCACGTCCGGCCCGCCCTGTCTCCTGATAATAACCCTCCAGGCTCTTGGGCATATCATAGTGAATCACATACCTTACATCAGGTTTATCTATGCCCATGCCAAATGCAATGGTAGCGACAATGACATCTACCTCCTCCATAAGAAACTTATCCTGATTCATTGTGCGTGTGGCTGAATCCATTCCTGCATGATAAGCCAGAGCTTTTATATCATTTACTTTAAGTGTCTCAGCAAGCTCCTCAACTTTCTTACGGCTCAGGCAGTAAATGATACCTGACTTACCGGAGTTGTTCTTTATGTATTTTATGATCTCACGTGTGGCATCCTGCTTTGTTTTGACTTCGTAATACAGGTTGGGCCTGTTGAATGACGATTTGAAAACCTGGGCGTCAGTGATGCTGAGGTTCTTCTGTATATCATGCTGAACCTTGGGAGTTGCAGTAGCAGTCAATGCAATAATAGGGGCACGGAATATAGTATCAATAATAGGGCGGATGCGTCTGTACTCAGGCCTGAAGTCATGTCCCCATTCTGATATGCAGTGTGCTTCATCCACAGCATAAAAAGATACTTTTATTGTCTTCAGAAACTCTATGTTCTCTTCCTTCGTCAGAGACTCCGGAGCTACATAGAGAAGCTTTGTCTTGCCATGCTGAACATCCTGTTTTACCCGCGCTATTGCTGACTTGGTAAGAGATGAGTTCAGAAAATGTGCTACATCATCAGTGGTGTTGAAGTTGCGCATTGCATCAACCTGATTCTTCATAAGGGCAATAAGGGGAGATATTACAACAGCCGTGCCCTCCAGCATAACTGCAGGCAACTGATAACATAGCGATTTCCCACCACCGGTCGGCATAAGCACAAAGGTGTCATGTCCTTCAAGCACGCTTCTTATTATCTCTTCCTGGTTACCCTTAAAGGTGTTGAAACCAAAATAACGTTTCAGATAATCATGTATTGAAACATCATTGTACATCTGAATTCATAATACAGGCCCCTTTCCTGTTTAATACCGTGACAATAATCTAAGATAACGAAAATCTAACTTAAATCCTACCCTTCTATCAAAATTAACTTAATTTTTATCAGAATTCAAAGTTTTTTATGCCTGATGGAGTTATCATGTCAGGTACATCATTCTGAAAGTATTGTTTTGGTTGATAAGTTTTAGCATCTTTACACGCTTTTAAAACTGACGCTGCAGATGTTCGGACGCATGAAAAAAGAAGGTGGCAAAGAACGCGAAATGACCTTTCTTGAGCACCTTGAAGAACTCAGATGGCATCTTATCAGATCAGCTATCGCGATTGTCATTGGCGCAGTGGTTGCATTCATATTTAAAGACATAATCTTCGATCACATAATACTTGCACCCAACAACCCTGATTTTATTACAAACAGGCTTTTATGCCGTCTCGGCGAGCTGGTGAATACTCCGGTTCTTTGCATTAACCAGAACCCTGTAGAGCTGATAAGCATTAAAATGTCCGGTCAATTCACATCACACATCAATATTTCTGTCGTTGCCGGCATCATTATCGCTTTCCCTTATATCTTCTGGGAATTCTGGTCATTTTTTAAACCTGCCCTTTATGAGAAGGAACGTAAACATGCCAGAGGAGCCGTTATATGGGCATCTCTGCTTTTTATTGCCGGAATATTGTTCGGATATTTTATTATCATTCCGCTCTCAATAAACTTTCTTGGCTCCTACCGTGTAAGTGATCTGGTAGAAAACCGGATAAACTTAGCTTCATATATCGGCTCCGTAACATCCGTAGCCCTCTCGGCAGGTGTCACCTTTGAACTGCCAATAGTGGTATTCTTCCTTTCCAGGATTGGTGTCATCACTCCTGAATTTATGCGAAAATACCGAAAACATGCAATTGTTATTATACTTGTTTCAGCCGGTATCATTACGCCTCCCGATGTTTTCAGCCAGATACTGGTAACGATTCCTTTGCTTCTATTGTATGAAGTCAGTATCTTTATTGCCGCACGTGTTGTAAGGAAACGCAAGGCTGAAGATGATGCCAGAGACGCGGCAGATGCTGCAAGCTGATAAAAAACTGAATAATGAAACTGTATGCCACAAACCTCATAAAAAAGTATAAGACCCGGGCTGTAGTCAACGAGGTTTCTGTAGAAGTGCAACAGGGAGAGATTGTTGGTCTGCTGGGCCCCAACGGAGCTGGTAAGACCACTACCTTCTATATGATTGTGGGACTTATAAGACCAAACGGAGGACAGATATTTCTGGATGAGACGGAAATAACCTCTTTCCCTATGTTCCGAAGGGCACGAATGGGAATTGGTTATCTGGCACAGGAAGCGTCTGTGTTCCGCGACATGACTGTTGAAGATAACATAATGTCAGTTATGGAGTTATCAGATATGAAGCCTGGTGAACGTCGTGAACGCCAGGAGTCTCTCCTTTCTGAATTCGGTCTGGTAAAAATACGCAAGAGCAAAGGTATCCAGTTGTCAGGAGGTGAACGCCGACGGACTGAGATAGCACGGGCTTTAGCACTTAAACCAAAATTCATTCTGCTCGATGAACCCTTCGCAGGCGTTGACCCCATAGCTGTGGAAGACATCCAGTCAATTGTATCACACCTTAAGGATAAGAACATTGGCATCCTTATAACCGATCATAATGTGCATGAAACTCTGTCAATAACTGATCGCGCCTATCTCCTTTTTGAAGGGAAGATTCTTAAACAAGGTACTGCCTCCCAGCTTGCCGATGATGAGCAGGTACGCAATGTCTACCTCGGAAAGAACTTCGAACTTAGAAGGTAAAATAAGGTATATCTTTTTGTTACATCGTATTATTTGCTAATTTTGCGCCTGATTTTTTTGCGGATGTGTCGTAATTGGTAGCCGAGCAAGACTTAGGATCTTGTGCCTC
>CAZGDJ010000271.1:0-4612 GCA_964524635.1 uncultured Rikenella sp.
ACCAAGCTGTTTTAGTGTTATGACCTCTGTCAGCTCTTCCAGGGTGCCAACACCGCCGGGCAGTGCGACTGCTGCATCTGACATGGCAAAAATTGTCTTTTTTCTTTCTGACATGTCTGCCGTGACAATCATATCACTGACCTCATTGTGCCCCCATCCTTCATTAATCATGAAGCCTGGTATCACCCCTGTGATTTGTCCATTGCCGGCAAGGAGGTTGTCAGCAAAGATCCCCATCAGGCCTATACCCCCGCCACCGAAAACAGCATGTACATTCTCAGCTGCAAATGCTGCACCCAGTTCTGCTGCTACACTGTTAAAAACAGGATCAATGCGGCTGCTTGATGCAGCAAATACACATACTTTCATTCTTATAAAAGAGGAGTCAGTTTGTCAATAAAGGAAGACTTTGACGCAGCGCCAACCTGCTTGTCAACCGTCTGGCCTCCTTTGAAGTAAAGAACTGTAGGTATGTTTCTTATTGAGTACCTCCGGGCCACATCAGGCGAACTGTCAACATCGCATTTGACAACCAGAGTTTTGTCCTTGTACTCTTCACCTATCTGTTCAATTAACGGAGCTATTACCCTGCAGGGTCCGCACCATTCAGCCCAGAAATCTACTATCACCGGTTTGTCCGACCTGAGTACAACCTCATCAAAATTTTTATCATTAACTTCTTGCGCCATAATGCATTAAATTTAATTTATTGTTGGAGTTTATGTTGCCAAATATACCTAATTTACTTTAAAATCAAGCTCGGGATTGTCTTCCAGCCACCCGATAAGTTCATTTGTTATACCTGCCTTTATGCTTCTTGAAAAAAGTGGCAGCGTAATCTTATCTTCATGATCTATAACAAGAAATTTAATTGTTTTGTTGCCGGGGTTCTCTGCTATAATTGTCTTCAGGGTGGCAATGAATTCAGCGTTGATTGCTTCAGTCTTTAGCTTTATGGTAATAGAATTCATCAGATCTTCCCTGACACTCGATAAAAGGTGAATCTCTTTTATTTTAAATTCCAGTTCTTCAGGGTTGAAATGCCTTCCCTGAACTTTGCCAATTACAAGGAGCTGATAGTCTGCCACAAAAAAATTCTTGACAGCGACATATTCTTTATCGAAAAGGAGGAAAGTGAATGAGTCAGTATAATCCTGCAGGGTAAAACCTCCGAAGGGTTTATTGTTTTTAGTGACTCCGCTTCTTGTTTCAGTTACAATACCTGCAACGCAAACCTCACGATTTGAGAACTCGTTCAGGTTCTGGAGGTCAGCCAGGGTGGCATTGCAGAATGTATTGATTTCAAGTCTGAAGTCGTCAAGAGGGTGTGATGAAAGGTAAATGCCGATTACCTGTTTTTCCTTGTTAAGTTTTTCAAGTTTGGACCACTCAGGACAAGGGGCAGGTTCTGGCTTTACAACATCAAAACCACCGCTGTCACCGAAGAGCGATTGCTGACTGCTACCACGCATGTTCTTGACATTGCTGCCATATCTTATAAGACTTTCAAGAAAGCTGGATCCTTTTCCGTCTGACGCGAAATACTGTGATCTGATAAGCCCTGGCATACCGTCAAGTGCGCCTGATACAACAAGTGCCTCAAGCGTTTTTTTGTTAATAGTATTAAGGTTAGCTCTCTCGACGAGGTCATATATATCAGAAAATGGTCCGTTTTTTTCTCTCTCTTCGATAAGGTTTGAAACGGCGTTTTCCCCAACCCCCTTAATAGCCCCAAGGCCGAATCTGATGTTTCCCTTCTTATTTACTGTAAACTGAAGATAACTTTCATTCACGTCAGGTCCAAGAACGTCAATACCCATACGCTTCGTCTCTTCCATCAGGATGGTTATTTTCTTGATGTCACTTATGTTCCGGCTCAGTACCGCAGCCATAAACTCCGCCGGGTGGTTAGCTTTCAGATAACCGGTTTGATAAGCGATCAGGGCATAGCAGGTAGAATGTGATTTATTGAAAGCATATTCGGCAAATGACTCCCAGTCGGCCCATATCTTATTAATAATGTTCAGGTCATAGTTGTTCTTCTGACATCCTTCAATAAACTGCATTTTGAGTTTATCCATGATGTCTCTCTTTTTCTTGCCCATGGCCTTGCGAAGAGCGTCTGCCTGTCCTTTAGTAAAACCGGCGAGCTCCTGTGATAAAAGCATCACCTGTTCCTGGTATACGGTTATGCCGTAAGTTTCCTGGAGAAGCTTCTCCATCGCGGGTATCTCGTACCGTATTTTCTCTTTCCCATGTTTACGCTTGATATACTGAGGGATATAATCCATCGGCCCCGGACGATACAAAGCGTTCATGGCTATGAGATCGCCAAATTGGTTAGGTTTAAGATCACGCAGGTATCTTTTCATACCTACAGATTCAAACTGGAACACTCCCGTTGTTTCACCATTGCTGAAGAGCTCATAGGTGCGCTGATCTGTCAATGGCAAGGTCTCAAGGTCAACAGTTATCCCTTTAGACTTTTTAATGTTATCGATTGCATCCTTAAGAATAGAGAGTGTCTTTAACCCGAGGAAGTCCATCTTGAGAAGCCCCACCGACTCAACATAGTTACCTTCGTATTGTGTTACATACAGGTCTGTATCTTTAGCAGTACAAACAGGGATATATTCATCAAGACGATCTTTGCCAATAATGATGCCGCATGCATGCACACCTGTCTGCCTTACGCTTCCCTCAAGCACTTCAGCATACTTAAGAGTCTGAGATATCAAAGGCTCTTTTGAGTCTCTCTCTTTAAGCAGCTCGGGTACTTCCTCATAAGCTGTTGCCAGTGTCATTCCAGGTCGCTCGGGGACCAATTTAGTAAGTCTGATGGCTTCAGGCAGCGGAAGTTTCTGTACCCTGGCAACATCCCTGATAGCCATTTTAGCTGCCATTGTCCCAAAAGTGATAATATGAGCTACTTTATCATGTCCATATTTGTCCACAACATACCTGAATACTTTCTCGCGTCCGTCCTCGTCAAAGTCAATATCAATATCGGGCATTGAGACACGGTCAGGGTTCAGGAACCTCTCAAAGAGGAGGTTATACTTGATTGGATCAATATCGGTTATTCGAAGGCAATATGCAACTGTACTCCCAGCGGCCGAACCGCGTCCCGGCCCTACCCATACACCCATCTCACGCGCTGCCCTGAGAAAATCCTGGACTATAAGGAAGTATCCGGGGAACTTCATCTTTTTAATGACATCCAGTTCAAAGTCTATACGGGTCTGCAAATCAGTTGTTATCTCTCCCCATCTCTCAGCAGCTCCCTTCATTGTCAGATGCCTGAGATAATCATCCTTGTCTGAAAACTCAGCCGGGATGGTGAAGTCAGGCATAATAGGATCACTGTTCAGAGAATAAATTTCAACTTTATCAGCTACCTCTGAAGTATTAGTGACGGTCTCAGGTATATCTCTGAAAATGGCCAGCATTTCCTCTTCGCTTTTAAGATATTCCTGTTTAGTATAGCGTAGTCTTTTCTGATCATCAATGTCAGATGCGGTATTGATGCAGATAAGCCTGTCATGTGCCTCAGCTTCGTCAGCTTTTACAAAATGGACATCATTGGTGGCAATGATCTTAACGTTGTGTCTTGAAGCCAGGTCACGATAGGCTGCAATTACCCTTTGCTGCTGGGGGAATACAGTATTGTCAGCTGTTGGGTCAGAGGTTTCGTGTCTTTGTATTTCAAGATAAAAATCATCACCAAATATCTCTTTGTATGACAGGAGAGCTTCTTCAGCCCCTTTCATATTACCTTCGAGGACCTCCTGGGCAATCTCCCCGGCCAGGCAAGCTGATGATGCTATAAGACCCTCGTGGTGCCTGGCAAGAATAGTTTTATCAATGCGTGGTTTATAGTAAAAGCCTTTGATCCATGCGTGTGAGATTAATTTGACAAGGTTATGGTATCCGGTACGGTTTTTAGCCAGAAGGATCAGGTGATCTCCTGAACGATCTTCTTTGGACGTCTTCTCCTCCAGGCTTCCCCGCGCAACATAAATCTCACAACCGATTATTGGCTTTATATCTGCACCTGATGCTACATCATGAAACTCTTTTACTCCGAACATATTGCCATGATCGGTGATGGCAAGAGCATTCATGCCCAGCTCTTTGGCCCTTTTAACCAGGGCTTTTATGCCTGACGCCCCGTCTAGTATTGAATACTGTGTATGGACGTGTAAATGAACAAGTGAGGACATGAAAGAAGGGAATTTAACATTAAAAGCACCAGGTGCCATGACAAAAGTATAGAAAAGAGAGGATGTTTATTAGTATATTTTATCAACAGATTAGCGAAAAAGAAATAAATTTGTAGGAACCATGAAGGATATCAATAGTTGAATAAATTGTCTGATCGCTTGTTTTACGATAACGTTAATCTAAAAGGAGCAGATAAAGAATATTCTCTGGTTAATTAGTAAGAATAAAAATAAATTTTGATTATCAACCAAAGCTGACAATCATGAAAAAAATGGTGATGAAAGCCGGACTGTTTATCGGAGCTGCAGTAATGCTCACAAGCTGTAATGAACCGATTGTCTGGGACGATTCTGTGGGACTGGTTGGATTCTCAACAACTATGGTGACT
>CAZGDJ010000272.1:0-4599 GCA_964524635.1 uncultured Rikenella sp.
GCTTACCAGCACCCAGGTTCTGCCCTACCAGGGTTGAAGAAGCATTACTTATGCCTGAGGAAGGCAGCAAGGCGAAGAGAACAATGCGTATTGCAATTGTATATCCGGCTATCACTGTACTCCCAAAGACTGACAATATTCTTATCATTATAATCCAGCTCGCGGTAGCGATTAGGTTCTGTCCTATGCCTCCGAGCGATAGTCTGAAAAGCTTCACGATTATTGAAAAGTCAGGGGTTAGGTGGGCAAACCTGAGCTTTATCCTCTTATGGCCCCTGAAAAGTATTATGAACTGCCAGATGACAGCCAAACCCCTTCCCGTAACGGTAGCCACGGCAGCGCCTTCTATGCCTAACTCGGGGAATGGTCCCAGACCGAAGAGAAGGCAAGGGTCAAGAATGATATTTATTATGTTTCCGAACCAGAGAACCTTCATTGCCGTGGCAGCATCACCGGAGCTCCGGAAAACGCTGTTTATTATGAAAAGCAACATTATCACAGTGTTTGAGGCAAGGCTGATTGTCATATAACCTGACAGATCATTTACGATGGTGGCTGAAGCACCCATAAGTGACAGAATCTCTTTTGAGAAGAGAGCGCCAGGAAGACCAATAATTGCAGAGACGACTATTCCGGCAAATATTGCCTGGAAAGTGGTGCGTGAAGCCAATTCAGGGTTCTTCTCTCCTATCCTTCTTGAAACCAGGGAAGTAGTAGCGGTGGCAAGACCCAGTCCTATTGCATATATTATAGTAATGACTGATTCCGTCAGACCTACTGTTGCAACAGCTTCGGCACCAAGTTTTGAGACAAAAAAAATATCTACCACAGCAAATATGGATTCCATCAGCATCTCTAACACCATTGGGACAGACAATAGCAAAATTGCCCGGCGCAGAGGTATCTCTGTGTAATCCTGGTCACTGCCTCTCAGTGAAAAATATATATCCCTGAAAAGACTTTTTAGGTTATTTAATATATCAGCCGACAAGAATAACTATCACTTATTTTTATAATTCATAATTATTATCAAAAGATATTAATTCAACATCTTCCGCACACAACATGAACATCATCGCTCCACTCTTTTCCGGCATAGGCTGGTTTAGCTTTATCCTTAACGACTAATATTCCGGGAAAATGATATCCGGGTCATTTCCTTTCTAAAAGTTGCGTTGCTGATGCAGACCTTTTGCCCCAGAAGCTGCCAGCCATTTCATGACAGAATGTTTTCAGGGATTAACACAGCAATATATAAAAGATTGGTCAATGAACTGAATTCATCTCTTTGAAAAAATCTGCTCATGATGCTTTCCGGATAATTGTCTCTTTTGTTTCAGGATTATCAACAGGAAAAGAGACTATCAAAATGAAGATCAGGGGTGTGCGATAGTATCATTAAATCACTTGAATAAGAGGCTGTTGGATATGCTTCATATATAGTATTCAATAAAAGTTTGATTGATGATGATGATGGCACGGTGTTTGCATACTATGCATCTCAAGAAAAATAGATTTTTTTTAACTCAAACTGTAATAGAAATGGGTACAAAAATATTTCATTAGTCTGATGATACGGGACTCACTCAACTGTGTGCTGTACAAAGGGATAATAGGGAAGAAAAAAATCAAAAAATAATGTATGAAAAGTATATGTATATCAGATTTTAATTTAAGTTTGCGCCGCATTGACAAATCATTTCAAAGAGGCTGAAAAATCAAGTGGTGAATAACTGCAATTTTGCAAGCCTAAAGAAATGATAATCAGATAATAGCACTACAGGTTTGTGTGTTAATATCTTTTACCGGTGATGAATACATCAGGATATGCAATAGTTAACTTAGACAAAATTTTTATAGAAAATTTAAACTAAAAACCAATAATCAACAAACAAGAAAAAGGTAAGACAGATTTACCAAAGTATGAACGCTAACAGGAAAGAGGTTACAGCTCCACATATTGAGAGCTCCCTCATGGGCTGTTCCTCAGACGAGGAACCTGGCGCGGGTACCATGATCTTCCCGCAGATCGAATCCCACGATCATTTGGTTAGCACCCGGAGTTCGGAATTCATACACCGCTACTTCCCTCTAACGAATGTCGCTTTATGGAATGACTGGAGATGGCAGTTACGCAACTCCTTCACCACTCTTGAATCATTATCAAGGATAATGGTATTGACAGATGACGAAGTGTATGCGATTAACAAGCTGAAAAACAGGCTGCCTCTGAGGATCACACCATATTTTGCATCACTGATATATGATTCAGAGCCTGGCACTGCTCTGAGAAGAACTATGATTCCGTCAGGAGATGAGATGATAATCACTGAAGCAGAGATGTCTGATCCGTTAAATGAAATGGGTAGTAGTCCTGTGCCAGGTATTGTTCATCGTTATCCTGACAGAGCTCTTTTCACAGTCACTCAGTTTTGCTCATCATACTGCAGATATTGCACCAGATCTCATAGTGTTGGCAAACTTGGTCATCTGACCAAGAGTGAGTGGGATCGTGCCTTCAAGTATCTTGCAGAGCATACTGAGATACGTGATGTCATTATCAGCGGTGGTGACCCTCTTACTATGAATGACAACAAGATTGAATATCTCCTGTCAAATCTGAGAGCCATCAAGCATATTGAAATACTCAGGATTGGCACAAAGGTTCCGGTTGTCCTTCCGCAGAGGATTACTCCTCAGCTTGTTGCAATGCTTCGCAAATATCACCCGCTGTATATGAGTCTGCATTTCGGCCATCCGGCTGAGATCACTGAGGATACCAAAAGGGCGTGTGAAATGCTTGCTGATGCAGGGATACCCCTTGGAAGCCAGACTGTTCTTTTGAAAGGTATAAATGACAATCCTGTCATTATGAAGAGCCTTATGCAGAAGCTTCTTACCATAAGGGTAAGACCTTACTATATCTATCAATGTGACCTGATACCGGGCTCAAGCCATTTCAGAACTACTATTGAGAGAGGTATAGAAATAATTGAGAACCTGAGAGGACATACAAGCGGGTACGCTGTACCTCAGTTTGTTGTCGACGCTCCCGGCGGGGGAGGTAAAATTCCTATCCTCCCAAATTACGTAGTGGAGAGCGGACCTGAGAAATGGGTTCTCAGAAACTACAGAAAGAATCAGTACACTTACCCCAACAAGAAATAAATTAAGGGATGAGGATTGGACTTACGTATGACCTTCGCTCGTGGTATCTCGAGCGAGGTTATACTATGGATGAGACTGCCGAATTTGACAAGGAAGAGACAGTTGCTGCGCTTGAAAAAGTTTTGACTTCTTTAGGTTATGAAGTGGAGCGTATCGGTAACATCTTTGAACTTGTTGAAAAGCTTGCTGCCGGAACAAGGTGGGATATGGTATTTAACATCACTGAAGGGCTTTATGGTGATGGTCGTGAGTCTGTTGTACCCGCCCTGCTGGATCAGTACCGGATACCATATGTCTTCAGCGGACCAGTAGTAATGGGTATTTCTCTTAATAAGTATTACGCCCGACTGGTTGTGAACGCCGCCGGAGTACCGGTTAGTCCGGGCATTATTGCTGCTGCAGAAGATGATATAGAAAATGCAGGTGATCTCGCTTACCCTCTGTTCGTAAAGCCTGTGGCTGAAGGTACCGGAAAAGGCATTACTACCAGGAGCATAATCAATAATAAAAAAGAGCTTAAGGTCCTGGTTCCTGAATTGCTTGGAAAATATCATCAGCCTGTGCTGATTGAGGAGTATCTCCCGGGAAGAGAATTCACCGTGGGAGTCACAGGCAATGGATCAGACTCAAAGATTGTTGGCGGCATGGAGGTTATATGTAAGGATAACCTGCCCTATTCGGTTGAAGTAAAAGAGGACTATGAGAATATTGTAAGATACATCCTCATTGATGATACCTACAGGAATGAATGCAATGAGGTAGCTCTTGCAGCATGGAGGGCTCTGGGAGGCGTTGATGCCGGGCGAATAGATCTGAAGGCTGACAGGAATGGAAATATATGTTTTATTGAGGCTAATCCTCTTGCCGGACTCAATCCAATTCATTCTGACCTTCCTATTCTATCGCGGCTGAGCGGTGTTGGATACGAAGTGCTTCTGGAGAAGATAATGAATTCAGCAATACAACGATACGGTATAAAGAATAAATGAAGAAGTGCCTTATAATTTATAACGAGCCCGCTCCTGATGCAATGCCTGACGAACTGGATGTTCTTGATCAGGTCAGTTTTATCAGGGACACATTACTGAGTATTGGTGTTCAGGTCGAACAGCGTGGCATAACTGACAATATTTTTAGTGAATTTGAATCCATAGCTGAAGAAAAGCCTGATTATGTGTTCAACCTGGTTGAGTCTGTAAACAAAAAAGGTGAGATACTATATTTCATACCTGCTCTGCTGAATTTGCATCACATCCCTTATACAGGATGTCCGCTTGAAGCGACTTTCCTTACGGCAAGCAAGGTTCTGGCGCGTAAAATAATGAAGACTAATAATATTCCTGTTGCAGGGGGCTATAAAGTATCGGAAGCCGGAAGCCTTATAAAAGGAAGGAAATACATTCTTAAACCTATCTGGGAAGACGGATCTCT
>CAZGDJ010000273.1:0-4506 GCA_964524635.1 uncultured Rikenella sp.
GTAATCTGAATACGGAACGTTCCGGCAAGTTCCTGGGCAGAATTGTACGCACTAACACCTGAAGTAAGCTTTTTTTCCTTCACGAGTACTTTATACATTGGTGACTTTTTACCTCCGGCAAGTATTTCAGCAAGCGCTGAAAGGGCGTATGAATCTTTCGAATATCTCTCGGGGGTGGGAAAAGCCATAGTATACTGTGCAGCATTGGCAAAATTGTCTTCGTGATAGAGTTTCTTCGTCTCATTTAAAGTTACCGGCTCCGGGGTTAGTTTCTCAATATCAGGACCTGCCGGTATCTCTCCGAAGTATTTCTGAACAAGTTCTTTGATCTGAACCGGATCAAAATCACCTGAAATTGCCAGGGTTGCATTATTGGGAACATAGTATTTCGCATGAAATGCCTTTACATCGTCAACTGTTGCATTAAAAAGATCTTCAATCTGACCAATGGTTGTCCAACTGTAAGGATGTCCTTCGGGGAACATTGCCCTGGCCATGACAGTGGATGAGTGGCCATACGGCCGGTTGTCATAGTTCTGCCTTTTTTCATTCTGAACGACATTTTGCTGGATGGCAAAAGCCTGTCTGGTAATAGTGTTGGCAAGATAACCCATCCGGTCTGACTCAGCCCAGAGAACCGTCTCAAGTGCATTTTTGGGCACTACCTCATAATAGTTGGTACGGTCCTGATTTGTTGAACCGTTAAGTGTCCCCCCTGCACTCTGAATGATCCTGAAAAACTGGTCTTCCGGAACATTCTCACTCTGCTGGAACATCATATGTTCAAAAAGATGCGCAAACCCGGTGCGGCCAGGCACTTCACGGTTTGACCCAACATGATAATAAATTGCAACTGATACAATCGGATCAGAGGTATCCTGATGCAGGACTACATTTAGTCCGTTAGCGAGCTCATATTTTTCAAATGGCACATTAATCTGATCGGTGCTCTTTTTCTGACAGGAGGCAGCAAAGACAATTGTCAGAAGCAATGAAAATTTCAGTATGTTTCTCATATTGTTGCGGTTAGGTTATACTATCTTATATTATGTGACTAAATTAGCTTAAAATTTTATAGAAGTAATTTTATTAACATTTCTTCACATTGTTCAGCGGCTGGCTCCTGCAGTAAGTAAGTTCTTTTCAATTAAGAGCTATCTTTAGTTCAATAAAACCTATATGAAAAATTTAAATCTGTTCTCAATAATTGCTTTATCAGCAAGCCTGTGTTCCTGTGACAACCGTCTGCATGAAAGTGGTCCGTCCAACGCACCCGCCATGCTCTTAAGAGATGGGAACACAATAACAATGATCTATGACGGGAGTAAGATACTCTCACTTGTTGTCAATACCAAGGCTTCAGATTTCAGCCTGAATGAACTGAAAGACACGAGAAGTGACAGAGTAACTCATCTGTTCACAATATCATCACTGTCAGGAGAACCGCTTGATATGGAGGGAACAATGGTTGCCAGCAGCGAGTCATTTGCCTGTGAAGCTGACCGCCGTATTGAAGGCACACAGGTGGTCCGCCATTCATATGGTATGAGCCACAACCTTCTGAACAGAGCTGTATATGACAGACAAAGTGACTGGCTGCTTTCTGCAGACCAGTCATATACATCTGCTAACCTGTCTGTCATACCTTTATCTTCTGACAGTCTTTCAAGGTCTTATAAGATTAAAATCAGGGGGGATCAGGTAACAATCAGATTCAGACCTCATTACTATCAGAAACACAGGGGATTAAAGTATTTCAAGCCCTGGGAATATAATATCTGGAAAGATCCGGTAGCAGGCTGGTGCTCATGGTTTGCCTTTAAAACCGGTATTACCGAAGAGAATGTAAAAGAAACCGCTGAAGTGATTGCCGAAACTATGATGCCGTATGGTCTTGAGTACTTGCAGATAGATGACGGATATCAGCAAGAAGGAGGACAACCTGAAAAATGGATTACTCCGAATGAGAAATTCCCATCCGGACTTGAATCCCTGGCTTCGTATATTGAATCACTGGGATTAAAACCGGGAATCTGGACTAATGTCGCAATCCATGATTCGAATTTTGTTGCAGGACACAAAAAGTGGTTCGTCACTGATAAATCAGGTGAGCCTGCAATCGGGTGGTGGATCGGTTATATTCCTGACGGATCCAACACTGAAACGCTTGACTCAGTGATCACTCCTGTTTACAGCCATTTCAGGAACACTGGATGGAAATATTTTAAGCTTGACGCTTTGAGACACCTTCTTTATGAAGGTTACAATAGCCACAGTGAGTATTTTGTAAATCGCGGAGTTGATCGTGAAAAAGCTTTCCGCAACGTGGTTGAACGTGTTCGTGATGATGTCGGGCGTGACAATTTTCTTCTTGCATGCTGGGGCGTCCTCCCGGCTGTTGTGGGACTTGCTGATGGCTGCCGTATTGGCAATGATGGTTTTGGGTACGCAGCCCTTGCTCAGTATAATTCATTTAATAACATCATCTGGCGCAATGACCCGGATCACATTGAGCTGTCACCTGAAGAAGCATACCGGTCATGCATGGTGACCTCACTGACAGGCTCTGTTTTTATGGTCACAGATAAACCGGAAAAATATCTCACTGACCTTATCGTGCCTGCACAAAAATCTTTGCCGGTTCTGTTCACCAAACCTGGACAGGTCTTTGATCTCGATCCTTCAAGATCAATGATGCTTGATAATTCGCTAACAGAGATGAGCGGTTCAGGTGAAAGAGCGTTTGATGGCAACCGCACCACACCATTTGACCTTTTTATGCTGGAATTGAACATGCCATGGGAAAGCTGGATTGTGCTCGGCAGAACAGGCTGCAATGAAAAAGAAATACAATTTGCAGACCTGGGTCTTTCTACAGAACATGAATACCTGGTTTATGAATTCTGGTCAGGGAGGTATCTTGGTTCATATACTGAAAAATTAGTTTTTGAAGAACCAGACCCTGCGTTCAATTGTCAGCTTTACTGCATCAGAGAGAAAACAAACCATCCTCAACTGCTTGCCACTGACAGGCATATAAGCTGCGGCGCTTACGACCTTTCAGATGTGAGATGGGAAAACAATATTCTCAGTGGTAAAAGTAAAACTGTTGCAGGTGAAAATTACACAATTGTCATCTATGAGCCTGAAAGTTACAGAAAACCTATCGTCAATTTCACCAATAGCGAAATCGTTAGTGACAAAGTTGCAGGCTCAATCCGAAAGATAACCATTGTCAGCCGGAATGGAGATGAGGTTTTGTGGAAGCTGACATATTGACCCTTACTTTATTTCAGACTCTTTATCTCGCTTTACCTGCCTGATAACCATCAGTATTGAATCAGGCAAGCGACAGGAAATTTGTTTAGTCTTTGGCTGAACAAAATCAGGACCTGTTTGTCTTAATTTCAGAAACATTAAACAAAACAGATATGTTTGAACAATTTGACCCTGCTGATGACAGGATGTTCCAGGTAATAGACAACGAGGGCAAAGTCATTAATAAGGAATGGATGCCAAAGCTTTCCGACGATGAATTGCTGAAACTTTATAAGGATATGCTCTTTGTGCGGACACTGGATTTCATGATAGTCTCATATCAGCGCCAGGGAAGGCTTTTTACCTACCCTCCCAACTACGGCCAGGAGGCAATAAGTGTTGCTGCAGGGGTAGTTATGAGACACAACGACTGGCTTGTACCGGCATTCCGGGAGCTTGGTGCTTATCTCGCCAAGGGTGTGACAATGAAAGAGATTTTTATGTTCAATATGGGCTATGAGGATGGACTCAGATTTACGGAGGCAAACCATGTTTTGCCTTTCTCGGTGCCAATTGCATCACAGCTCCTTCATGCTGTAGGCATAGGATATGCTGCCAAATACCAGAAGAAAGATGAAGTCGCCTTTACTTTCTGTGGCGATGGCGGAACGTCAGAAGGAGACTTTCATGAAGCGCTTAACTTTGCCGGAGTATGGAAAGTACCTGTCATTTTTGTTGTTCAGAACAACCAGTATGCAATATCGGTACCAGTAAAAATGCAGACAGCAAGTGTAAACATGGCTGTTAAATCGAAAGCTTACGGTATCAAAGGTCTTAAGGTTGACGGAAACGACATCTTCGCAATGCTTGCAGCCTTCAGGTATGCTCATGAATATGCCCGCACTGAACAGCGACCTGTATTGATAGAAGCAGTAACCTATCGTAAAGGAGCCCATACCACTTCTGATGACCCCACAAAATATCGTACTACTGAAGAGGAGAACGAATGGGATATGAAAGATCCTCTCCGTCGTATGAGGCTCTTCCTTGAAAAGAAGAAGCTCTGGTCTGATGCAGAGGAAGAAAGGATAACAGAAGAATTCAGAAAAGAAATTGACCGCCAGTTCGTTGAGACGGAACAATCGGTTCAGTACCCTCTTGAAGATGTCTTTAAATATACCTACGCCGAAATGCCCCAGGAACTGAGGGATCAGCAGATTGAACATGAAAAATTCTTACAATGGAAAA
>CAZGDJ010000274.1:0-4493 GCA_964524635.1 uncultured Rikenella sp.
GACCTGTCTCATAAAGTGTCCATAGCGGAAGGATGAGACATATCAGGGTGCTGCCTGGCTTTAGGGTATTACAGGTCTACGACCTGCATCATAAAGTACTCTTAACAGAAAAGTGGGACATACAAGTACGCTGCTATGCCTTAGGAAATTATAGGTTTCTCATCTGCTTGATATCATACAATTTGTAGAAGAGAGAAACTCTTTCGTGAGGAAATGCACCGGGGCAGGATTAGAGAGGCTGGCTTACGCAGGGCGCTGCCCTGCTTTAGGATATTACAGGTCTACGACCTGCATCATAAAGCGTCCATAACGGAAGGATGAGACATATCAGGGCGCTGTTCTGCTTTTGGAACTTCCTGATCGGTGTCAGATTCTACATACTGGTGTAACAAAGAATAGACAATTATGCGGTTCTTTCATGATAATCAAGGTCTCCTGACTTGTTTCAGGAAATTAATATGACAGGCGGAAAACTAAAACATTTCAAGCTGCTGTGGGGTGTTCGGACGGGAGTCCGGACTTCTTCCCCTGAAGAAATCCATATTTCCAAACTGCTTGTCAGTCAAAGTGAATATTATGATCTCCCCTTTCGGTGCAAGAAAAGATTTTACTCTTCTAATATGGACTTCAGCATTTTCCCTGCTGTTGCAGTGTCTTACATAAATTGAGTATTGAAGCATGCTAAAACCATCTTTCTGCAAAGATTTGCGGAACAAAGCATAGTTTCGCCTGTCCTTCTTTGTCTCAGTCGGAAGGTCAAAAAAGACAAATACCCACATTACCCTGTACTGGTTTAATCTCACTTAAATTCCGGGTAAAGAATCTTTCTTGCAGAACCCTCAAAACAAGCAGCCAGAGAAGCTGTTGTACGTTGAGCACCAACCATTAGCGGGCTGCTTTTGTCCTCAATAATAATATCTATTACGGGGATGGCCAGCAGTTCTTTTTTTATTTCAGGAGTAAGTTCCTCCGGTACTCCTTTGTTCTCAATAATATCCAGGACAAGTGAATCAACATACGGACGGAATGGTTCCATTATATCATCTGCCAGGCAATAAGGGTTATATTTATTACGGTGATGAATGCCAATAGTCGGGAAAAGACCTGATGCAATAAGTGACCTTGCTATGACAGCCCGCAGTATTGCATAACCATAATTCAGCATATTATTAGGAGGCTCTCCGTACCTGTGCCGGATAAAGCTCATGTCTCCGAAGAGGTTATCCCAGTAATAAGCAGCAGCTCTTCCCTCAACATTTGTAGTGTCCCCGCTCTTTACCTCCCGGAGATAAAACTCCATTTTATCTGTTTTTACTCCCTTTAACTTCAATAGGGCTTCCTGGTTTTCAATTTTAGCAATCACTGTCTGTTGCCAGAGATTCTTTTTCAGTGGCACTGAAGCCTCTATCTGGTCACCAAGCTTCTCGGTAAAAGCATGATGCGAGTACATTGGCAGCATTAACCCAAAAGGCATGTGAGAACTGTCACAGTTTATAACAGCTGCGTTATTGTCAGTCAAAGCCATTAACAAAGCATTGCTTATCATTATTTGCTGATTATCCAAAACAACAAGACCAATATCTTCAATAGGTACTGACCCTGTAGGTTTAGCCTCTTTTTCAGGAAACTCAATAACAGCCTGCATATCTTTCTTCTTCATCAAGCAGGGATTGCCAAAATAGAGAGTTCGCTTAATCATATAATTTTTTGGTGGTTATAGTCCGTTTTATCTCACCGAGTCTATCTACTGATATAGGAACCAATGTTTCCTTTTCTTTTATTAGCTCAAGTTTATTTAGTTGTGTATACTCGATTTTATCATTGATGACTGATGCAACAGCAAAAGGTAAAGCATATAGTCGTTTCCCTGTAAAACTTACAATCTTATAAATTTTACTCCTATCAATTCTATCGAAGTCCCTAATGATTTGTTTATCCTCATCCGACGGCAAATAGACTAGGTCGTTTGGTGAAAGCACAAACAACAAATTATCTCCATCTTGATTTTGCTCAGGTACACTAGACAATCCAAACTTCTGCCTTTCTATTACCACATTCAACGGTATTGTTTCAAAGGTTCTTTTGCCATTAGAAGCCTGGCAAACAGCAAAGAACAGATTTGTTCCTTTTGCCGCTTCAACAAATTTTACTGCTTTATTACCAACTGAGCCTACACTAAACTTATCCGCCTTTTCATAGACTCTGACCTTTAATATGGGCTTATGCTCTCTGCCATTGTTCAATACCCTGATATTTTGATTTAATTGCTCAATACCTTCGGGTGAGAATGCGCGCTCATGGTCATTATGATAATCCTCAAGGTGCCGCAAGAGTATTTTCTGAATACCAGTATCCGTTATGCTGCTCTCAATCTTTTCTTTGTCAAAGCTTGTATTAAGTGACTTCCTGACAGCATAATATTTTTCCTTTGAATTCTCCGTAAAATAGTAAACTTTTATCTTAGAAAAATTAATGTCACTCCATGCCTCCGCATTATAAGAAAAATATTTTTTTATTTCGGATAAGTCAAGGCCTTGTTCATTCAATTCAATAATTTTTTTCTTCAAATCCTTCTCCAAGATCAATAAAGGCTGCTTCAATGCCTCAGCGAGACTTACAGTTTTTATCTTACGCAGGTTTGTCGCTCCAAACACTGTATCTTTATGCATTGGCTTCCGTATTGCCCAATTTTCACCTTTTTTCTGTATGAAAGTTGTTTTTACTCCGGCTTCATTGTATTTAGTATAATGATTTACCGTTTTATTAATGATTCTCAGATTTTGTTTGAAGCTGACAATTACCTCTCCTAATGCTGAATACGCATCATTAGTAAATGTCTCCCATGGTTTTAAAAATTCGCAAGGAACCTCTCTCCTTATCTTTTCATTGCTTTCTTCCCAAATTCCTTCATGGTTCTTTACTTTTCTAATAACATCTATAGTTTCAAACCTGCGAAGCTTCTTTGCCAACGCTTTGTGTATATGATATTTCTGAGCCTTGGAGTTCTCACTATTTAGATACTGAACATGTTCTCTGGTCGCGCAGGCAATTACAAGAGCATCAAGTGCATGGTGCCTGTGATCAATTCTTTTTTTTGTAACACTCTTTTGCAGTTCAAATGGAATTGCAGGAATTTTATGTCCCTGTTCGTTCTTCCTTATGTATCTGTCTGAACCCGTAACTTCATTTAACCTTTCAAACCTTTGTATGATGAGACTGTTCCAGACCTCATTCAATCCCCATTCCTGCTTAAGCTTTGAAGTGATAGCCCCAGTACACGGGATAACATGTTTTGATTTTACCTCCTGCTCTAATTCTCCGTTTTCTGACTTTTCCCGGACAATATTTGAAAGCAATCTCATTACTTCTTTGCTTATATATCTTGTATCATTTATTTGTCTTTCTATAAATTTGTCAGGAATCTCATCCATCAGAAGTCTTTTACCTTTCCCGGTTCTGCCAGGGTAATTTTCTTTAACGAAGATTTCGTACTGGCTTAAAGAAAATATTTCGACAATTTTACCTGAAAATGTTCTTATCTTTTCTCCATGATGATTCTTTACAAACTCTAGTCCCAGTTGGTTATCTTTAAGCTTATTTACCTCTGATTCGCATATAACTTTATTTACAAAAGAATCATCGAAGAAAATCGACTGAGGAATTATATGTTCAATTTCGTAGGCGGATGTAAATAGCTTTCCTAAAGGTATTACCTCTCCTGTGTAAGGTGAACGGTATTTCTGTTCGAGCCAGCATTTGTAGCGTACTATGTCACTCTTTGACAGTTGCGATGATTTGGTAATTTTATCTACAAACTGGAATTCGGGATCTTCTTTATCAAGAGTTCCGAGAGCAAAGTCTTCATAAATTTTTAAAATTTCCAGCTGCGTCGGAGAAAAGGGTCTTACATTTTCAATATCACTCATACTTTTAAACTCGAGTAGCATTGCCTTTATTCGCTGGTTAATATTTTCATTCTCAATAATTCTCTGTGTAATCTCCCTTCGCTTTTCTTTTGGATTTTTAATTTCACGGCCCAATTCAATGTGAATTTCATCAATCCGGCCCTGCTTTACCCAGATATCATGTACGATACGCAAAGTTTCGAGTATAATCTGCTCAACCAGAGGATTGCGAAGGGAATGTTGCCTGAAAGTTTTAATAAAACTATCTAGCTCATTTGGCGATTCCCATCTGGAGATTTCCTTTCCCTCTGAGAATCTATTATACACAATATAAGAAGAAAGCCACTCAGGTAAACCCCTAAAATTTTCTACAGTTGTTAAGCTTTGAGTTTTCTCTCTTATATGAAGCTTAATTCTCTCGTCTGCTTCTCCATTAATAATCTTTTCAATTCTTTCTCTGGTGGTCTGGGTCAAAAATTCCTCTTTCCAGAATTTTCCCAATCTCATCAATGGGAGAATTTTTTTCAGAGCTTTTGCAGAATAGGAACCATACTCTCTTTTAAACCTTGGGAAACTTTTAAAGCTTTC
>CAZGDJ010000275.1:0-4489 GCA_964524635.1 uncultured Rikenella sp.
AACCTTGAAATATCAGATATTTATATTCTTAATGATCTAATCATTTCCCAAAAAGACTCCGATCTCGAGTATTTTAGACCACATGGATTTGAAATTGAAGCATTAAAGATTCAACTGAAGAAAAATGCTTTTCTTATGATGGGAGTCTTTGAACAGGAGAGACTTGTTGGGTATTTTTTTCTAAGGTTTTTTGTTAATAAGAAATGTTTTGTCGGACGCCTTATCGATAAAGAATATAGAGGTAGGGGAATCGGTTTGATAATGAATAGAATTATGTATGAAACCTCCTGGAGAATGGGTTTTCGATGTCTTTCGACAATTTCAAAAAAGAATGTTTCAGTCATGAAAGCACATGCAAAGAATCCGACAATGATAATAGTCAAAGAATTAAGGAACGATTATCTTCTTGTTGAGTTCAAACAGGAGGCATCGTAATTATTGAGTGCTAAACTGTTGTAAGGATTTTTTGGCAAAAGAGACTGTCAGATTTATGTAAATAATGAAAAGAAATTTTGATATATTTTTCTCAATTATTGGATTAACTCTAATGTTGCCCCTGTTTCTGATAGTTGCAATTTTGATTAAACTCTTAATGCCAGGACCAGTTTTTTTCAGGCAAGTACGCACAGGTAGATATGGTAAGCCGTTTTTGCTATACAAATTCAGATCAATGTCAAACAATCAGGGAGGGACAACTACTACAGTGTTGGGTGATGAACGTATAACCTCATTTGGGGCAATATTGCGTAAATTTAAACTCGATGAATTACCCGAACTTTGGAATGTACTGAAAGGAGATATGAGTTTTGTAGGGCCTCGACCGGATTTGCCTGAATTTACCAATAGGCTCAATAGCGAACAAAAGCTTATACTTAACCTCCGTCCAGGTATAACCGGACCAGCATCATTAAAGTATTCAAATGAGGAAGAATTACTTTCCAGGGTAAATAACCCTCGAAAGCACACAGATGATATAATCTGGCCAGATAAGGTTGCTATAAATCTTGATTATTATTACAATAGAAGTTTTTTTAGAGATATAGAGATAATCTTTAGAACTCTTTTCAGAATAACTAGTTCCAAAAAGTAAAAGCGTTTGGCTTCTTGCATCGGCTTTAATTTTAGAAAATGGGATATAGTATAATTTTCTTCTTATTAATAGGGTCATCACTTCTCTATTTGGTTTCAGAGTATATTGGTGCAAAAAGAATTTGGTTAAAGCCTTCCAATGCGTTTGGTATAGATTGTATGAAAGCAAAGGATTTGATAGTGCAGGAATATGATAGCAGTGGATGTCTATGGACAACAAGAGGTTATATGGTATATCGTTTAAGAAAAGGAGAAAATTATTTTGAACGGGTAGCCCGAATCCCCATTGATCTTTCAATATACTGGTTAAATAATTTCAGGATTTTCCGTAAGATTACACTAAGATCAGAGAATGTTGAGTTGACAATTAACACAAAAGGTCAACTTACTGCTTTTGCTTCAGGTTGGGTATTTTTTAGTCAGGGGATAGGCCACAAGTTCTCTAAGATAATGAAGTTGGATCACTTCGGTTTGAAAACAGGCAGAGGGATCATGAGTACTGGCCTTCTCCAGGCAAATAATACAGAATTATTTATAGGAGAGTATTTTAGTAATCCAAAAAGGACAAAAGTCAAAGTATATTCCATAAATAATGTAATTAAGACCGAGGAGGTTTTATATGAATTTAAACCGGGAGAAATCCGGCATATTCATGCACTGCAAAGAGACCCATACACAAATTTTTTGTGGATATGCGTCGGGGACGAGGATCATGAATCGATGATTGGATGGTCAGATAATAATTACGAGAATATCACGCCAATCGGAAGTGGGAGCCAAATTTGGCGAACATGTCAGCTGGTTTTCACTGAAAGTTATGTTTTCTGGGGCACCGACACGGGATCCTCGAATCTGGCGGGTATTTATCGTTATGACAAAAATAGAAAGGAGGTAGAGAAAGTCCAAAGTATACAAGGTGCGGTTTTCTTTTCGATAAGACTCCGTAATGGTTTGATAATTATGAGTACGGACAGGGAGGGTTTCCCAAACGAGGAAGACGATAAAACACGACTAATCTTAATTGAGAAGAATCAGCAGATCAGAACGCTATTGTGCGGGACATGGAATTATAAAAAACATGGATTACGTTTTAACTTTGCCAAACTAAGGTTCCAGCGAAGCAACGGAGATGACTCACTGGTAATGTCAGTATTAAATCAAAAGGAATTTTCGGAAAGCGAATTGATTATATATCCTGAAAAGAATCTGGTTTGAGTCCATTTAATTCAATAAGAAGCCTTGAAAATTTGCAGATAACATGCCTTTTAAAATTGGAGTTTTTAACTACTTATAATCAGACCTTGTGTGAAGAGGGTAACCATTCCTGATCCAAGTTGGACAAGATACTTTCCTTTCTTAAGATTAAGGAGAATTGTAAACTCCTTGACATCTGGATCAATCTCTTTCCTTAATACAACCATCCCTGACATATTGATTATTTGAATAAAATCAGGATTAAGGGAAGTTTCCTCAATCCGAATTGTAATATAATCTTTAGCTGGATTCGGATAAATCTTTACGGGCAACTTTGAAAATGTTGCGGAGTTCTTAAATCTGTAACCGAAAACTTTAAGCTCTGAAAGATAGTTCCACTTATCCGTGTAATTACCTAAACCGACAAATTTAATGTATTTGAATTCTTTACCGGTTTTAGACGGGGGAAATTCAAAAACCTGAAGGTCACCTGAAAAAGCACAGGAGGTAGATTTTGTTAATACAGGCTCCCAGGAAACCTTGTCCACTGATCCAAATATATCAAAAAGTGATTCTGTTTTTTGTCCCGGTTGAAAAGCTAATTTAATATGTTGAATACTGAAAGAATGTTTGAGTTCAACAATTAACCATTGATCATCACCATTAGCTGACCACATTGTCCCAATATTGCCATCAATAATATTGTATGGAAAATAAGGTGTTTGGTAACTACTGGCTTCAATATTTGATATTTCAGCTGCTTCCAGTTCCAGTTTATATGGTAAAAATTCAATTGGAATAATCTTGGATTGTGTTGTCTTCCCATCACTTACACTTAATGTAAATTCACTTTTCTGTGGGGAGCTTAAAATAGGGCCAAGAAATTTTACTTTTGAACCAGAAGTGGAGGATACTGCAACATTATTTGGGACTGCCCATGTAAAGGTAAGATTATCCTTATTGGCATCATAACTATTTATTGCATCGATTTCACTTACAAATCCGGAATAGCAGATAGAATTATATTTTACTACAATTACAGGTGGCGAATTCGCAGTATAGGATATAGAAATCAACAATGTTCCGTAAACACCCGAGCCATCATTTGCTGTAGCCTTCGCAATTGCGGTCCCGTTATCCAAGGCGGTAACAAGTCCTGTGGCACTTATGGATGCCTTATCTGTCCCGCTTGATATAGACCATGTCACTGTCTTGTTTGTCGCATTAGCTGGTAATATTGCAGCACTAAGCTGAAGGATCCTTTTATCGGCGGTTATTGTCGTTACATCTCCTGATCCTGTTACTGTTATTCCTGTAACAGAGATGATCTGATTCGATATTGTGATTGTCAGTATTCCATAAACACCCGATCCGTCTTTTGCTGTTGCCCTCACGATAGCGTTACCATTATCCAAGGCGGTAACAAGTCCTGAGGTATTGATTGATACTTTATCAGTACCGCTTGAAATCGACCACGTTACTGCCTTATTCGTTGCATTTGTCGGTAATATGGTTGCACTTAGCTGAAGGGCCCCATTATCAGTGGTTATTGTTGCAGATTCTCCTGAACCAGCTACAGTAATTGTTGCAACGGGAATTGCCTGGTTCGATATTGTGATTGTCAGTGTTCCATAAACACCTGATCCATCATTAGCTGTTGCCCTCACAATTGCGGTACCGTTATCCAAGGCGGTAATAAGCCCTGTGGTACTTATAGATGCCTTATCTGTCCCGCTTGATAAAGACCATGTCACTGTTTTGTTTGTCACATTAGCCGGAATTAGGACTGCACTCACCTGGAGTGTTCCCCCAATAGCTGAAATTAATGTAACTCCCGCAGTTCCTGTTACCGTAATTCCAGTAGCGGTGATGAGCTGATTTGATATTGTGATTGTCTGTGTTCCATAAACACCTGATCCGTCTTTTGCTGTTGCCCTCACGATAGCGGTACCATTATCCAGGGCAGTAACAAGTCCTGTGCTATTGATTGATACTTTATCTGTGCCGCTTGAAATCGACCATGTTACTGCCTTATTCGTTGCATTTGCCGGTAATAGGGCTGCATTTAGCTGAAGTGACCCATTATCCGCGGTTATTGTTGTTGCACCTCCTGATCCTGTTACTGTTATTCCTGTAACAGTGATTACTTGATTCGATATTGTGATTGTCAGTGTTCCATAAACACCTGATCCATCATTAGCTGTTG
>CAZGDJ010000276.1:0-4461 GCA_964524635.1 uncultured Rikenella sp.
AGGAAGAAACTAATGCCCAACTTATTCTCGATAAGCTTGCTATGGCTGGAACTGCTGGCATCTACTTCCTTGACAGAGATATTGTCTCTCTAAGAGGAAAATAAAACATTTCAAAGAGAACTATAGTCTATACAACGAGGCATGCTTTTATAAGTCATGCCTTTTTGTTTATGGGTATTCGTATGCTAAATCTGTAACACTAAACTAAGACTCTTTCGGCTGATTGGGAAAATTAACTATTTTTGCGTGGTATTTTTAAAATTGCATTAAATGAGCATTGTAAGCAAAGTACTCGGACTATTTCTTGGGAACAAGTACGAGACTGACCTCAATGAGGTAGAACCATTTGTGGCAAAGGTCAACGCTGAATATGATCAGCTTACTTCATTGTCAAATGACGAATTAAGAAATAAAACTGCGATACTAAAAAAGGAGATCGCTGATTATATAGCAGATGAGGAAAGTCAAATCCTGAACCTGAGGGCGGAAGCCGACAGGGAAGAAGATGTCTACCTAAAGGAAGACCTTTATAATCAGATAGATAAGATTAATAAGCAAATACTTGTCCAGCTTGAGAAAAAGCTAGATGACGTATTGCCGCGTGCTTTCGCGATAATGAAGGAGACAGCACGAAGATTTAAAGAAAATGATGAAATTGAGGTGACAGCACAGCAGTGGGATAGGGACCTGGCTGCCACAAGACCTTCAATTACTGTATCAGGTGATAAGGCTTTCTGGAAGAACCGCTGGATGGCAGGTGGAAATGAGATTTTGTGGGATATGGTCCATTATGATGTTCAGCTGATTGGTGGTGTCGCGCTTCATAAGGGTAAGATCGCTGAGATGGCAACTGGTGAAGGGAAAACACTGGTCGCAACACTGCCCGTCTTTCTTAATGCCCTTGCTGGCAGAGGAGTACATATTGTGACAGTTAATGACTACCTCTCCAAACGTGACTCTGAGTGGATGGGGCCTCTCTATGAATTCCATGGTCTGACGGTTGACTGCATTGACAAGCATGAACCAAATTCACCTGCACGTCGGAAAGCTTATAACTCGGATATCACATTCGGTACCAATAATGAATTCGGGTTTGATTACCTGCGCGATAACATGGCAATTAATCCTGAAGACCTCGTCCAGAGAAAGCATCACTATGCTATCGTTGACGAGGTTGACTCAGTTCTTATCGATGACGCCCGTACTCCGCTAATTATCTCAGGTCCAACAGCTAAGAGTGATACAATTCAGTTTGATGAGTATAAACACAAAGTTGAAGTTCTAGTAAATGCACAAAAGAAACTTGTTACTCAGCTCCTCTCAGATGCTAAAAAGCTTATCAATGAAGGTAAGAATGAGGAGGGAGGACTTCTTCTTCTAAGGGTATATAAGGGTCTTCCAAAAAACAGCGCTTTGATAAAATATCTTAGCGAAGAGGGTGTAAGAACACTTCTTCAGAAAACTGAAAACTATTATATGCAGAATAACTCCAAGGAAATGCCAAAAGTCACCGAGGAGTTGTTTTTTGTCATTGATGAGAAAGCCAATTCCATTGAGCTTACTGAAAAGGGACACGACCTGGTTTCAACCTCTGTTGAAAATGCAGATTTCTTTGTTCTTCCGGATGTGGGTAGCAAAATTGCTGATATAGAAAAGACTGTCAAGGATGAAGCTGTCAAAATAAAAGCTAAGGATGAGCTGTTGCAGGACTTTGCTGTTAAGTCAGAGAGGGTGCATACTATGACACAGCTCTTAAAAGCCTATACTCTCTTTGAAAAGGATGTGGAATATGTTGTTATGGACAACAAGGTCAAGATTGTTGATGAACAGACCGGGCGTATTCTTGAAGGAAGACGCTATTCCGACGGACTTCATCAGGCTATTGAAGCAAAGGAAAATGTTAAGGTAGAAGCCTCCACTCAGACTTATGCAACAATAACCCTGCAGAACTATTTCAGGATGTACCATAAGCTGGCAGGTATGACGGGTACCGCTGTCACGGAGGCAGGTGAACTATGGAACATTTATAAGCTTGATGTTGTAGTTATCCCGACTAACGTTCCGGTTATAAGGAACGATCATGAAGATATTATCTACAAAACAAAACGTGAGAAATACAATGCTGTCATTGATGAGATAGTGAACCTGAATCGTCAGGGAAGGCCAGTGCTGGTTGGTACAACCTCTGTGGAGATTTCTGAACTCCTCAGCCGTATGCTCAAGATGAAAGGTCTGAAACACAATGTGCTTAATGCAAAGCTTCATCAGCGTGAAGCCGATATAGTGGCAGAAGCAGGAAAATCAGGCATGATAACCATTGCCACAAACATGGCAGGTAGAGGAACCGACATAAAGTTGACTCCGGAGGTTAAAGCTGCAGGAGGTCTGGCAATCATAGGTACTGAACGTCATGAATCACGCCGCGTTGACAGACAGCTCAGAGGACGAGCCGGCCGCCAGGGTGACCCTGGATCTTCTCAGTTTTTCGTTTCTCTTGAAGATGAACTGATGCGTCTGTTCGGTTCTGAAAGAATTGCCGGCATTATGGATAAGCTGGGTCTTAAAGACGGTGAAATGATACAGCATTCAATGATCACAAAATCAATTGAAAGAGCCCAGAAAAAGGTTGAGGAGAACAACTTTGGGATAAGAAAACGCCTTCTTGAGTATGATGATGTCATGAACTCACAGCGGGAGGTCATTTATAGTAAGAGACGTCATGCGCTTCTGGGTGAGAGACTTAGTGTTGATATTGCTAACATGATGTTTGATGTTACTGACAATATTGTTCATACATGTAAGGAAACAGGCGATTTTGAAGAATTCCAGTTTGACCTTATCAGAACACTCTCTATTGACTCTCCTGTGCCTGCAGATCATTTTCAAAAAACAGATACTGAAGATGTTACAAAGCAGGTATATGATAAAGTGTTAAACTCATATCGTCGCAAAGGAGAAGTTATTGCTTCTACGGCACTTCCTGTCCTCAGGGATGTTTATGAGCGGATGTCTGCAACATATGAGAATGTTGTGGTTCCAATTACTGATGGCGCACGCACCTATAATGTTGTAACAAATCTTAAGGCTGCAGTTTCAACTGAAGGCAAGGATCTTTTGAAGGCATTTGAGAAAACATCCGTTTTGTACAATATTGATGACGCCTGGAGAGAACACCTGCGCGAGATGGATGATCTGAAGCAATCAGTGCAGAATGCCACTTACGAACAAAAGGACCCGTTACTGATATATAAGTTCGAGTCATTTGAGTTGTTTAAGACAATGATTGATAAAGTGAACCGTGACATTGTCAGTCTGCTGATGAAAGGTACTATTCCTGTAACTTCTCCTGACAATGTCAGGGAAGCACAGCGCAGAAAGCAGACTGATATGAGTAAGCTGAGAACACAGAAAAGCGATTTTGACTCATATGGCAGCGGAGGAGGATCACCTGAGAAAAGACAACAGCAGACTGCACCTGTAAGAGTGGACAAAAAGGTTGGAAGAAACGATCCGTGTCCCTGCGGAAGCGGGAAGAAATATAAACATTGTCATGGGCAGGGCATCAGTGATGCTCAGGGAGCATGATTATATTTCAGCTCACCTTACCAAGACCCTCCATCGCTTTTACTATACGCGATTGTACAGACCTGTTAACAGGTACAAGAGGCAGCCTGAGGATGTTATTGCATAAACCCAGATTATTCATTATTGCCTTTATGCCTGATGGATTTCCATCAATGAATAGCAATTCTATCATCTCAAGGAACCTGTACTGAGTCTCCCTTGCGCTTCTGAAGTTGTACTTTAGTGCCTGAGTGACCATCTCTGACCATTCAAACGGATATGCATTGGCAAGGACCGAAATAACTCCTGCTCCTCCGGCGGCTATAACCGGAAGGGCATCCATGTCATTTCCTGAAATTACAAGGAAATTATCGGGCTTATCCTTTAATATTTTCATTACGTTTTCGATGCTTCCCGATGCTTCCTTAATACCAATAATATTCTCACAGTCTCTTGCCAGCTCGAGACAGGTTTCAGGCATGATGCTGCTGCAGGTTCGTGAAGGTACATTATACAATATTAACGGTACCGGGCTGCTTGCTGCTATTTGTCTGAAATGCTGATATATTCCTCTCTGACTGGGCTTGCTATAGTAGGGTGATACAGATAATATTGCATCAACATTTTCAAACTCGGAATGTCTGATAGTGCTGATGATCTCAGATGTATTGTTGCCTCCGATGCCTAATACCAGGGGGACCCGTTTATCTATTGACTCAGCGACAAAAGATGTCAGTGCGCTCTTTTCATCCTTACTGAGTGTAGAAGCCTCACCAGTTGTGCCCATAAGTACAATGTAATTGACACCTCCCTTAATAAGGTGTTCAATTATCCGTCCCATGGCAGCAAAGTCTATACTCGAGTCGTTTCTGAATGGTGTGACAACCGCCACACCTG
>CAZGDJ010000277.1:0-2319 GCA_964524635.1 uncultured Rikenella sp.
GATAATCTGTATTTTATTAAAACACGCGAAGAAAAGTACAAGAATCTTTCGATAAGGGAAATCACAAAAATCTTATCTGCTTCGGCTGACATAATATACTTCTCAGCTCGCAAACTTGGCCATGTACGGGGTGGCGGTATGATTACAAACGATGAAAAATTTTATAAACAACTTCTGGAAATGTTGCCACTCTATGAAGGATTTTCTACATACGGCGGTATGTCTACACGTGAAATGGCAGCAATGGTTGTAGGTCTGGAAGAAACAATGGATGAAGAGATGATCAACCAGGGTCCGGTTTTTATCAGATATATGATCAATGAGTTAGTAAAGTTAGGGATACCCGTTGTAACCCCGGCAGGTGGCCTCGGTGTACATCTTGATGCTATGAAGTTTCTATCACATGTACCACAGGCAGAGTACAGGGCAGGGGCACTCGGTGCTGCTTTATATATTGTCAGTGGAGTTCGGGGTATGGAAAGGGGAACTATCTCCGAAGAAAGAAATCCGGACGGGGGTGATCATCTGGCAGCAGTGGAATTGCTGAGACTGGCTCTGCCAAGACGTGTTTTTACGTTATCACAGATAAAGTACACTATTGACCGTATTGCATGGTTGTATGCAAACAGGGACCTTATAGGCGGTCTGAAGTTTTACGAAGAACCAAAGGTGCTCCGATTTTTCTTTGGTAAGCTGAAGCCAACTTCAAACTGGCAGGAAAAACTGGTTAATAAGTTCAAACAGGATTTTGGTGATAGTTTGTAGCAGTGGCGGGATAGTGCTTGCTATAGTGGAAGCATTATATGAAAGTTGATAAAAGCTGTGTGACTCATTTTTAGTTGCTTATAAGGTCATACTCTTTTGGTTGGGCTACTGGTGCATACGGTCTCTTCTTAAGTAGTTTCCCTCTTTGACCTGGCAGAGAGGGACCGGAGTGAGTACGTGAGAGGATTGCTCGCTTGATCCTCATTCCATGAAACTGACAAAGATTACATTTTTTTCACCCCTACCCTCTGCTAAAGCCCCTCTCCTCCCATCCTCCTCTCCCAAGACAGGGAGAGGAGGAGGTAATCACTATTCCCCTGCTTCGGGGAATGCACGGGGTTTTGGGCCCGGAGGAATGAAGTGAACAGGTTAAGAAATCCCGGACCTCCATCCTTTTTTACTATCCGGCTAAGGTGATCCGATGAGATATATAAAAGAATCCCAAATGATACTGATGTGAATGTGGAGTCAGCTGATAAAGAAGTCGGGACATTGAATATATTTTTAAGGGGCTGCCTTCTTACAATTACCAAGATGCATTATAAGACACTCGATCACATTTTTTGTTTAATTTTAGGTAAGATATATACGAGTTGGCAGCAAACAGAACGCAACTATTTATTAAGTAATAACATCTAAATAGAAACAATAATAATCGATAAGCTATGAAAACATTTTTAAAAGGGTTGATTTTTATTGTTGGTATCATCTCAATAGGCTCATGCGAAAAAGATAAAGAACCTAAAATACCTGATCCAAAGATTGTCTTTGAGCATCCTGATCAAAAGATTTTCTTTGAGCATTATTATATTAATTATGCATGGGGTTTTTCTTATGTTCATTGGATAATCGATTATCAAGGAAATGTTAGGGAAAATAAAAAAAAGGATTCTCTTATATGGATTAGCCCTGATAGATTAAATGAATATCTGGAAATGTTTGATACAGTTATCTACAAAATTGATAAGAGAGAGCTTGATTATTATATAAATTTGATTCCAAACGCTGCAAATGGAGAAATTTCAAAGACTGAAATAATTAGACGCGATTTTGGAGGATTTGTTTTCAATTGTTATATGCAGGTAAATGATTCAGTTAAAGAAGTAACTTTAAGTGCAAAGAGCGATGTTATGGATAAAACGAATCTTGATTCCAGAGCAAAAAAAATTGATAAATGGTTAAAGGACTTACATGAACAAATATATGAACAAACATATTTTAAAGAATGACTGTCAGCTGCCAACACAATGGTATAGTGCATGCTGGCGCTGGGGGCTGACTACGTTCTTTATATCCTCCCTTCTGCCTTAACTGTTTCCAATATATTTCCATGCTATAAAAAACCTGTAAGTTATTAATTTACAGGTTTTTCTAATTTGGTTTTGAAGTGGATGGCGGATTCTTTACGTGATCCTCATGAGGGGGGCTTTACCAAGAAAAGGCCTGTTTCTCCCCCTTCCCCCATACCGGGGGAAAGCCTGCCCCGCTTTAGCGGGGGGCCGTGGTTAGGGGCTCCGGCAGGTGGATTACTGACATGATTCTTAAAAACTCTAT
>CAZGDJ010000277.1:2419-4457 GCA_964524635.1 uncultured Rikenella sp.
TCCAGTGACACATGTACTTCCCACCTGAGTAAGGAGGAGAAATACATCTAACACATAGTAGTATATACAAAAAATTAAGTCTTCCCTCCTATTTTAAGAAAGGAAAAAGTCTTGCTCTCCTCCCCTCTTTAGGGGGGGAGAGATATTTTCCGGAGTTTGAATGTAAATTTCGGTAATACTGAGCTCCATTGAGAGGGTTGAAAAAAGAAAAATTGATTAAAAGTCCATAATTAAAATCGGTTGCTGAATTAATTAAACAAAACATTCTCTGGTTTGTTTGAAGTGATATATTCAGGATCATTAACACGAAAATTATGGCAAAGTCACAGAAGGAAGTTATAACAGAGATATTAATAAACTCAAATCCTGCCAAAATTTGGAATGTTTTGATGGACTTTGAGAGATATCCGAAATGGAATCCATTTATCAGATCAGTTTATGGACAACCAACAATAGGATTTAAAATATCTGCAAAACTGGAACCACCAGATGCAAAAGGGATGACAATTAATCCAACGATTCTTGAGAAAGATAACGAAAGAAAACTCAGGTGGCTTGGACATTTAATTTTTCCCGGATTATTTGACGGAGAACACATTTTTGAGCTAATTGACAACAAAAATGGGACAACAACTTTTATTCAAAGAGAGAGATTTAAAGGTCTTTTAGTACCCATATTTAATAAATTCCTGGATGTCAATACTCGCAGAGGATTCGAACAAATGAATCAACAATTGAAAGTTGAATCAGAAAAATAAACTATACGGCGCACTTTAATCTATAATCTGGATCTGGATATCACTAAACTTCAATTGTGTTAAAAAGGACAATGCTATGGGTATGTTTTTTGCCACAATTTATGCTTTTCTGCCTGACTGTCTCAGCCAGGCAGGGCTCGTGTACTTAAGACAAATTTGTAATGGTTGTGGCAGGTACTCTTATTCAGACCAAATGAAAAAAATCATTATGGGAAATGTAAAGAATAACTAGTGAGAAATTAATTACCGATACTGCTATCCAATCGTGATTTATGCAACATAATAGACAGGAAAAATGAGAAAACTGATATTGTGGAATATCATAACCCTTGACGGTTACTTTGAGGGAAATCAAAACTGGGACTTGCCTTTTCATACTGTTGTTTGGGGACAAGAACTTGAAAAACTAAGTATTGAACAATTACATTCAGCAGACTACCTTGTTTTTGGACGCGTAACCTATGAAGGCATGGCAGCATATTGGACTAAGGAAGAAGGAGAAATTGCCGACCTTATGAACAGAATCCCCAAACTTGTTTTCTCTAAAAACACTAAAATTAGCCGATTGGAACAACACGACTCTAATAAGTGAAAATGCTACTGACGAAATCAAGAAACTTAAGGTGAAAGGGGGTAAAGATTTGTATGTTTTCGGTAGCGCAAACCTTTCGGAGACTTTTATAAATGACAACCTTTTTGACGAATACCGAATTGGAATTGCACCAGTTATTTTAGGTAGTGGACGACCACTTTTCAGACAAGGTATTTCTCCTAAGAATTTAACTCTCGTATCGACACATCAACTATTGACAGGCGGTGTGATTTTGAAATATACAAAATGAAATCAACTATTTATAAAACAGTCATAATCAAAAGATTATCAGTTGTTTTTTAATAAAAGGAGGTTTACCATGTTAAATACTATAGATTTTGAAAATGTTTCCTTAGCGGGCTTAGAGTCATCACCTGTATCGAAATCACTTGCAGGTTTGCGCGCTAACGAATCAAGGTATTTTAAAAACAAATACTGTCATGATTTTACAGTCAGCCCGGCATCCAAAAACAAAGATGTACTTGAATATGTAAATAACATCCTTCTAATTGAACGTGATATTAAAATTTTATCAAAGCCCCTGGAAATATCAGAATTCTTGGTTGACGGTATTAAATGGACGTACGTATTCTATGAAAGCGGACTTTCAGTCAACGTTATGTATTCAACTAATGATCCTAAAAAAAGAGCAGTAGGCTTTAAGCTTTCAGATGGGATGGAAGTACCC
>CAZGDJ010000278.1:0-4455 GCA_964524635.1 uncultured Rikenella sp.
TCCAAAAGCTTTTCTTTCGGGGACACCTGAATATTTCTCCGCTTCAATTATTATTCCTCTGTCAAGGATATTGACAGGCAGGGGCCTGCTTAAAAATGACCCGGTACCGCCGGCATCCAGCGCCATAACCTGGTATTCACCTGATAAGAAAGAAGAAACGGGGAAGCCCAGGGCAACCGTTTCACTGATAGCTTTCCCGTTAAGAAATATTCTGTATTTCTTGGCACCGTCAACAGCATTCCATTTCAGGCTGTCGGAACCGATCATGAGAACCGGTGTGTCAGGAGAAAACTTATTGGCCACCAGGTTAATTTCTTTGTTCTTATGTGACTCATTCATAACAATACTGACACTATGTTTTCCGGTCATCTCAGCGGGAAAGACAAATTCTTCTTTTTTCTCACCGTCGATCTCGAAGACGGCTATTGCATCGCCATGCTTCTCAACCGTAATGTCAATGACAGACTGGCGGAATTTCAATCCGGTTAGTTTAAAGGGTCCGTTAAAATTCTCCGGAACCAAAGGACAAAATCTTATCCCTCCGGCTTCGTTTTGTATGCCGAAAATAACCCTGTAGACAACTGCCAGGTTTGCAGCAACGCTCCAGAGCTGATAGTCTGAGTTCACCTGGGTACCGTTAAAATCACCGCTTTCAGCAACAATATTCTCCTTGTTGGTAAGGAACAGGGCAGCCTGTCTGTAGATTGATGCGATGCCATGTTCTGCCACAGCGGTATTTCCGGCAACGGCACCTGCCCACATCCAGTAAGCCTGAACAAAAGGCCACACAGTATTATTATGGTATGGAGATATGCCTGGAATCTGGGGATAGATACATGGTATCCCGAATTCCAGTACAGGGACCGATTTGAACAACTGGCTTTTTTGCCTGTCATCTGCAATACCGAAAAGTATGCATAAAGCCTCTCCGAGAGATTCGGATCTTGGAGAAGGATAATAGTTAAAATGCCCGTACAGGTACTGAGCGTAATATCCCTTTTCTTCAATCCACAGTTCTCTGTTAATTGCTACTTTAAGGTTTTCCGCAATACTTCCGTATTCATTTTCAATTCCCAGAATTGCTCCCATTTCTCCAAGCACTTTAAGTGTGCCATAGAAAACAGCATTGGTTCCGAGGTTGTGTGACAGAAAGATATCTGCAGGCTCCATCCACAGAGGGTAGGTCTGCTTCCTCCAGTCAAGGAACGATGACTCACCATAGAAAAGGCCTGTCTCCTGATTAAAAGCAACCTTAAGGTCCCTGTCAATGGATTTGCTGACAATCTCATATGATTGTTTCAGCCATGCTGTGTCACCTGTCACACTGAATATTTCCCACGCTGCCAGAGCCCATACCTGGCGGTCAGTTGAGACAGGCCATGACCCTCCTGTACCGGTATCCTGAATAATTATGCCGTCTTTAACTTTGTACATCAGGCTGTTACGGGCAATTTCGGGTTCAATGGCAGCCAGTGAGAGAATGCTGCTATAGCTTATATCCCTTGTCCATACGCCATTCCATTCTCTTCCAGCCATAAATGTGCTGTCGGGACGTATATCAAGCATCATCTCCTCAAGTGCCAGCCTGTAAAGGGCATTCATCAAAGGGAATGGAGACTGAAAGTCAGGGTATTGTGAAAATTCATTTCTTAAGGTCTTTTCTGCAGAAACATGTTTTGAAGGATCATACACATTGAAAACCAGATCGCAGGTATATATACCGTCTTTTTCAGGATCGGTCATCATTAGATCATTCCTGCCCTGTAAGTTTTCAAAGTCCCAGGAAAGAGGGGCTGTTCCTCCTGCAATCCATACTCCTTTGAAATCACTTTTGAATATTTTATTGCCATTAATATCCACATAAAAGCCATCTTTCTTGAAAGCTGAAATAACCTTCCGCATGTCAGCTTCAAACCTTACAGGTGTGTTTGGAGGAGTATTTCCCTCCCTGATTATGTTTTCCTTTTTGTCTTTTTCCCCGAAGACACACCTGACTGTAACTATGCCATCTTCACCGGGAACAAGGTAAGCCTCGTGATCCTGTCCGGCAGGGGCTTCGTTATCACGCCCATTGATACTCAGTTTGAAAAAGATATGAGGATCAAAGAATGCATTGGCCGGACTCTGATAATCAGAGACTATCATGCTGTCAGAAACTGCTTCTGCCTTATAGTCTCCCTGTTCAACCCGATCTCCAAAGAGACTGTACTCTTTGCCTGAATAAAGAAGTTGTGAACTCTTGCTGTCACATCCATAGAGAAGAACTATGACAGGAAGAAATGCTGCAATTCTTATAAGATATTTCATGACACTAAATAACCTTAAATGCAATTCTTAATAATTTAATTAATCTGATCCGGAATACATATCTGATTTAAGCCATGGACATCCTGTAAAACTCTTCAGCTTTTTTAAAAAGCATGGTCATCACCTCTTTCAAGGATATATCCTTTGGCAATTTTTTAAATATTCTGATGCCCTTAATCTCCTCCTTATCTGATATTTCACCAAATTTTTGTATTTCAGCAAAAAAGAGCCTTCCGTAAGTACTTCCTGCATCATCACTGACACAATAGTAACTAACGGGCTGCATATGGAATTCTATTGCTCCTGTTTCTTCCGCCATTTCTCTGACCGCAGCTGCTTCACTGCTCTCCCCCTCATCTGGATGACCTGCCGGCATCTCATAACCTCCACGCTGGCGATGTCTTACGAAAACCCATCCTTCAGATGTTCTGGCAGCGATAACAACATAAAAAAGAGACCCGGGAGGAATTGTTTCATTAACAAATTTAATTTCAACCATGGTGTCAGATAAAAAATTGCCTTAAAAACAGTTCGTTTTGTCTTTGCAGGCATAAAGTAATTAATTTTGATATAAAATCTACCATGGGGATCTTTATATTCCTGATATTAATTGATTTCTTTCTTTGGTGGAGGATGTTGATGGACCTGAGAAACCGTTCAGAAGTCATCCGAACGTTTGTTGTAATAACTCTTGGTGTTCTTACAGTCATTCTATTAAAGCTGATAATAAGCATTGAAACTTATTCAGGCAGTTTCAGCGAACCTTCAAATATATTCAGGTACCTGACTTTCGGGTCTGTCGCCTCACTGATAGTCACTCTGAGTGTTTGCTATATCCTGATAAGTACAATTACCATTCTCTTAAGACGTATTTTGCACAAAAAGCTTAGCGGCGTCATATGGACAAACCTGGTTATTGCCACGCTGATCATCGCTCTTTTTGCGGATGGTTATTTCAGGCAAAGGTTTGACTTCAGGGTAAGACGTGAGGAAGTCAGGATATCAAATCTTGACCCACGCCTGGAAGGATTGAAGATAGCTCTGATAAGTGACCTCCATCTGGCCTCTTTCCATAACCACTATGACAAACTCTGCCTGATGATCGACTCAGTAAACAAACTTAAGCCTGATATTCTTATTAACGGAGGTGATTTTATCAGTTATGGATGGGAAGAATTTGGTGGGTGCGACACTATACTTAATAAAGGAAAAGTGAATCTCGGATCCTATGCCGTTCTGGGAAATCATGATGACGGCACTTATCTCCCTGACTACACTTCAGAATATGGGAATGAATGTAATGCGATGCTGGGAGAAAAGATAAAGTCATCGGGCTACAATCTTTTGTCCGATTCATCTGTACTGGTAATATTTAATGAAGCTCCGGTGACTATCTCAGGTGTTGTAACACATGGTCATCATTTAAGTGTCCGTTATGGTGATTTTGAAAAAGCTTTGTCAAAGACAGACACCTCTGCTCTTTCATTGTTTATGATGCACAATCCTGTCGGATGGGATAGCATTGTAACTCTGCCTGAGGCTCCCGACCTTACTTTTTCAGGCCATACACATGGGTTGCAGCTTGGCCTGCCTGTACCCGGAGGATATATTTCACCGGCATCTTCATTCTTCAGATACTGGAGAGGTTTATATGAAAAAGAAGGCAGATTCCTGTATGTCTCAACCGGAGTTGGATGCATGGGTATGGCAGAAAGATTCTTTATGCCCCCTGAAATTGTTTTGCTGACAATCAGAAGTAAATAAGATTTCACGCATTTTAACAAAAAGTAAAAGTGTATTCCCGTTTCAATTATTACATTTGCCCACTGCGTCTAATCAAATATTATAAAATGAAATCAAGGCTTTCTTTTATTCTGGCAGTATTAATGCTGGCACCTGCTGTTTTTTCACAGGAAAAAGCTGCAAACAAAATCAAAAAAGAAGATTCTGTAAAAGATATGAAGTATCTCTCTTCCGATGCCCTGGAAGGGAGAAGGACAGGAAGTGCAGGTAACCTTGCTGCTGCGGAATATATAAGCACCGCCGCCGGAAGAATGGGAGTTAAACCTGTCCCTGGACAGCCAGACATGTATCAGAGACTTGATTATCTTAAGGTTACATTAATACCTGACAATTCTACCATTACCG
>CAZGDJ010000279.1:0-4354 GCA_964524635.1 uncultured Rikenella sp.
CTCAGGCTGGGTTCAGATACGTAAATCAAATACTGAACCGATAATCCGGATATATGCAGAGGAAAAATCTATGGATCTGGCTGAAAAACTCGCTGAGAGAGTCATATCAGTTGTAAAGAAGATGTAAACTAATATATGTTACCTTTGTTCAGACAGCAGTAGTTAGTTTCAGCCTTATAGCTCAAAAAGGTTAACGAAAGTTAATATTTGGTTAACATGAACTGATATAAAACAAATTTGTAATATTTTCACAACCTGATTTATGTAAAGAAAAAACTTGCAGATGAAAAGGACAATTATTATTACTTCGGTCGTTGTTGCTTTAGCTGTTGTGGCAATGATCGTGATAAACAAGCTTGGTCATAAGGAAGATCTTAGTATGATTTTTACTGAGGTACAGAAGGGTGGCTTTGAAATTGTGGTGACAACCACTGGTGAGTTACAGGCTGAACGCTCACTTGAAATAAAAGGTCCTGAGCAGCTTGGAAGCCGTAATCTGAGGTTCGGATCGATAAAAATACAGGATCTGGTACCTGAGGGGACAGTAGTGAAGGAGGGTGATTACGTGGCAACACTTAACAGGTCTGATGCTGACAACTCCTTGAAAGACGAACTTGACAGACAGGAGACTTATGAGACAGAGTTGCTCAAACAGGTACTCGACACTACAATATCTCTTGGAAATCTGAGGGATGACCTTGTCAACCTCAAATACGCTATGGAGGAGGCAGAGATAACACTAGAACAATCAAAATTTGAGCCTCCCACAACTATCAGACAGGCGCAGATATCTCTGGATAAGGCAAAGAGAACCTATGAACAGACACTAAGCAATTATGACCTGAAGGTTCAACAGGCCAAGGCTGATATCAAAGATACGCAGCTCCAGCTTGCAAAACAGAGACGCAAAGTACAAGAGATGCAGGAAGTGATAAGCCAATTTACCATTGTGGCTCCTGCAGCAGGAATGGTAATATATGAGCGTGAATGGGGCGGCGCAAAAAGAAAAGTAGGTTCAGAGATAAGCGCTTGGGATGCGGTTGTGGCAACCCTGCCAGACCTCTCATCAATGATCTCAAAAACCTATGTAAATGAGATAGATATAAGCAAGGTTAAGGTGGGGCAGAAAGTGAGGCTGACCGTCGATGCATTTCCTGAGAAGTCTTATACAGGCGTTGTCTCAAGTGTGGCAAATATCGGAGAACAGCTCCCCAACACTGATGCTAAGGTTTTTGAAGTAATAACCAAGGTTGATGGCTCGGATCCTATTCTGAGACCCTCAATGACTACCGGTAACCAGGTTATCACTCAGACTTTCAATGATGTTCTTTATATTCCTCTTGAAACGGTTTTTGCCACCGTCGACTCTATCCCGTTTGTATATAAAAAGGATGGCACCCGTCAGATAGTTGTTCTTGGCGAGTCAAATGAGAACGATGTCATTGTAGAACAAGGTCTCAAGGAGGGGGAAAAGTTATTCCTCTCAATTCCGGAAAAAGGAGACAGGTTTAAGCTTGTTGGAGAAGACCTGGTAGCTGCCATCAAAGAAAAGAAAAAGTTGAAAGCGGAGGAGGAAAGGCGGGCCAGACTGGAAAGCCAGAAACCTCAGGATATGCCGGGCATGATGCCAGGAATGGATCCGGAGAAGATGAAGGAATTTGTGAAAAACATGACACCTGAGCAGCGTGAGGCAATGAAGAAGATGAGAGAGAGTTTCCAGGGGGGTATGCAGCAGGGTCGTCCGGGGGGAGCAGCCAGGAGAGACAGCGGCACAACACCACCGCAAGGTGCGCCGGCCCCTCAGGATCAGCAGGTACAGAAAGTCGTGGTTAAAGAAAACTAGGCAAAAAAGGAGTAGATATGTTCAAAAGATACTCGCACGACATCCGTATCGCTGTTGAGTCCATACTGTCCAACAAGCTCAAGTCAATACTTACAGCTCTCGGCATCATTTTTGGTGTTGCAGCAGTAATAAGCATGCTTGCTATCGGAAAGGGTGCACAACAAGAGATACTTGACCAGATAAAAATGGTCGGTGTGAATAACATACTCATCAGTCCTATTGTGCAGGAGAAAAGCTCTGAGGGCGACGAGGGAGACAAACAGCTCAATAAATTCTCACGGGGGCTAAGCATGCTTGATGTTGAAGCTATACGTTCAACCATACCGGCTGTTAAAAGAATCAGCCCCGAAATATCGTTTAACTCAACGATAGTTTTAAACGGTATGAGACATTCGGCTAAGCTTGTCGGAGTGGCAAATGACTATTTTGAACTTTATAACCTTCCGCTTTTTGCAGGGACTGTTTTCAATGACTACCAGCAAGAGTACGGTATTCAGGTGTGTATTATCGGAGCCAATATCAGGGCAAAGTTCTTCAGCCAGGTAGATCCCATTGGTCAGTATATCAAATTTGACAATGTCTGGCTTAAAGTCATCGGTGTACTTGAAAAGACTAACGTCTCACTGACAGGGTTTGAAGAAAAGGGTGTAAATGTTTATAATGACAACATCTATATACCAATTAAGACACTGCTGCTAAGGTATCAGAACAGGGCGCTGGTAAATACCAAGCTTGCAACAGAGGCAACCAGCGTTCAGGTTATTGGAGGCGGTGGCGGGGGGAGAAGAATGAGAGCTGTGATCTCAAGTTCAAATGCATCAACCAGCGAAACTGAAACAAACTATAACCAGCTTGATAAAATTGTGGTTCAGGTAAGTGAGACCGAACAGCTCACTCCGACAACAGAAGTCCTGAGCCGTATGATGCTAAGAAGGCATTCAAATGTCAAGGACTTTGAGATTACAGTACCTGAACTGTTGCTGAAACAGCAGCAGAGAACGAAAGACATCTTTAATATTGTACTGGGAGCTATAGCCAGTATCTCACTGATAGTGGGCGGCATCGGGATTATGAATATTATGTTTGCCTCGGTTATGGAGAGGATAAAGGAGATCGGAACAAGAATGGCTATCGGGGCCAAAAAGAAAGACATCGTGGTTCAGTTCCTCTCTGAAGCAGTGCTTATAAGCGTTACCGGTGGTTTTATTGGTGTATTTCTTGGTGTTATTCTGGCAATAGCGATCCAGGAAATAGCAGGAATAACCACAATAATATCAGTCTTTTCTGTTGCTATTGCTTTCGGCGTTTCTGCCGCTGTAGGTGTAATATTCGGTTATTCACCGGCCAAGAGAGCATCCGAAAGAGACCCGATAGAATCACTACGTTATGAATAAAATGAATGAAATGAAAAGAGTTATATTTCTGTTAGTTTTAATCGTTACCGCTTCATGGCAGGGCAATCTCTGGTCACAGGAGACCAAAAAGCTTACTCTTGAAGAGGTGATAAAGCTTGCTGAAGAACAATCTCCCAATGCGTTGATTGCCAAGCACAGGTATCGCGCAAGCTATTGGGAATACAGAACCTTTAAGGCAGAATATCTGCCATCACTGACACTTTCCGGTACAACCCCTGATTATAGCACCGCTTATAGCAGAGTCTGGAACTCGGTGGAAAATCAATGGTATTATCAGGCCACAAATGTTCTGCAAAACCTGGCCTCTCTTTCTCTTTCACAGAATATCGGTTTGACAGGTGGTTCTATCGCACTGAACTCCAGTCTTACACTTGAGAATGACCTTGAGAATGAATCACGAAAGTATATCACCACTCCGGTGAGTATAAATCTTACACAACCTCTTTTCAGGTATAATGAGCTCAGATGGCAGAAAAAAATCAACCCGCTAAAGTATGAGGCAGCTCGGAAAACATATCTGAGTAACGTTGAAGATGTTCACCTGATGGCAGTGCAGTATTTTTTTAACCTTGCCCTTGCACAGATAAACCAGGAAATAGCTCAGACTAACTATAGTAATGCCGACACTCTATATAAGATTGCCAAAGGCAGGTATAATCTGGGAACTATTGCTGAGGATGAGCTTCTTAATATGGAGTTATCTTATCTTAATGCAGGAACGGCAATCAATGAGGCACAAATAAACCTGCGTGACAGGGAGCTGAAACTTCGCTCATTCCTGGGTTTTAATATGAATGTAAGAATAGAGCTGAACATACCAAGTGAGATCCCTGATTTACAGGTAGAAATGGCTGAGGTTTTGAAATTGGCAGAAGAAAATAATCCCGAGCTGTTAAGTCTTGACCTGGAACTTGTTCAGGCCGAGAGCAGTGTAGCCCAGGCAAAGGCGGAGAAAGGCCTTAATGCCAACCTGACGGCTTCTTTTGGACTGCGTGACCAGGACCCTGAATTTGCATTAGCATATGATAAATCAAATAAACAGCAGAGTGTAAGGATCGGATTTACTTTACCAATTCTGGATTGGGGATTGGGAAGA
>CAZGDJ010000280.1:0-4347 GCA_964524635.1 uncultured Rikenella sp.
TTGACAATATCAATTACAAGTATCACGGTTTCTCGGTGAGATGTGTTAAAGACTGATAAATGAATCAGATATATGAGTCACTTGAATGGAGAGATCACAGGTCTCTCCATTTTTTGTTATTTATTTACTCACTTCGTGGACATACATCTCTTATAGACAAGAATGGCTGCCCTCAGGGAGAAACAAAATCTCAACATTGCCTCTGACTTTCAATCCTGAGACTATGAAACCATGAAACGCGGGACCGCTGATATTTTTCTCCTGATGACTCTGCCAGTTTGCATATACCGCAAAAGGATGTAACCCATCCCGTTTCACTATGAGAATTTTGCTTATCTTTTCCTGACAAATCCTTATTCGATCTAAAACAGTAAAAGTAACAATCAATGGAGATTAAATATCCTGAGATTGGAATATGCGGCCTTTCATGCCGGCTTTGTCCAAATTTTAATACAAATGCGGAAAGCAGATGTCTCGGATGTAAAAGCCCCGACAGAATAGCTGTTGGTTGTCCTTTTATCACATGTGCCTTAAAGAAAAAGGAAGTTGAGTTTTGCTGGGACTGCCAGGAAAACTCACGATAGAAAGATAACTTCGAATTCGATCTGTATAAGATTGTTCTTGGAAGCTGTATGTAATTGATAAACCTATGGAAGGGAAAATTCAGATATCAAAATTCCCGGCAGTCTCAAAGACTGCGCTGGTGACACTGTATTGCAAAGCTGTCGAATATCAGTCAAAAACATCGGTATTGAAAGATAAATTCTCTTTTGATCTCTATAACCGTATTGAATTTGACTGGGACAACCTGAAAAAAGGACTTCGCATCACTGATCCGATATTAATGGGAATACGGGTCAGGAAGTTCGATAATATGTGCAGACAATTTCTTGATAAGAATCCTGAAGGAATTATTGTAAGCATAGGTTCTGGACTGGATTACAGATTTGGAAGAATTGATAACGGGCGTTGTTGTTATGTTGATCTGGATTTCGCGGAAATAATTGAGTTCAGAAAGGAGATTATACCTGAATCAGCCCGGAATTTACTGATCGGGCAATCCGTTCTGGATTTTTCATGGACCAGGCGGATATCTGAATTGAGCATAGAACATAATGCTCCCGTTTTCTTCATTTTGGAAGGGGTAATGGTATATCTGGAAAAACAGGAAATACAGGACTTATTTAATAATCTGCTCCATTCTTTCCCTCAATCCGAAATCTTTTTTGATATTTTCAGCGAGAAAGGCAAAAAAGTATCTCAACGTAAATCATTGTTTAACGAATGGAATGTGAAAATAAAGACCGGATTAAGCTCCGGAAAGATTTTAGAGGAATGGGTGACTGGATTCAGGGTATTATCAGAATGGTTTTTTTCAGACGACCCGGATGCAAAAAGAGGGTGGATGAAATTAATCTGGATAGTCCCGGTTTTTAAAAGGCTGCAGTATTTTGTTCATGGAAAGTTTGAAAAACAGAAACAGCCACTGGCATGAAAGGAACAGGCTACAGCGCTGTCTCTATATTTATTTAATTGAATATCTGTACTTTTGATTGATATCATGATGACTGACCACCTCATAAGAAATAATAAATTGTCAGGTCTTTGTAACCTTTTCTGCTTCCTGGTATCAAAACCATGTAAACCTTTAAAATGATTTGTTATGGGAACGTTAGCAATGTTACTTATTATTGCTTTCCCGGTATGCGGACTGATTGGCTTTTATATCAAGACCAAAAACCAGGAAAGAATCAATCTGATCGAAAAAGGCATAAACCCCGACGAGGGTTTGAATTTGACTGAATACCGGAAGCAGACAAACCTGAGAACCGGGGTTCTTCTTGTATCCCTTGGCCTCGGATTACTGATAGCACACATAATTATAAATTCTTTTGAGGGTTTTGATGCCTTTGTTACTTACCTGTCAATGCTATTGTTATTCGGAGGGTTAGGTTTCCTGATTAACTTCCTTATCCTTAGAAACTGGAAGACCAGATAAGATGGATTCCATATTGGTTAAAAAGGCTATTGACGGAGATGCTGATGCTCTTTCACTATTGATAGATAAATATAAAAACTATGCTTACAACCTGGCGGTTAGCATCGTCAAAAACAGGGAATATGCCAGGGATATAACACAGGAGAGCTTCCTGAAAGTGCTTGAAAACATAAGTAGGTTTAAAAATGAATCGAAATTTTCCACATGGCTTTACAGAATAGTCTATAATGAATCACTAAAGCATAACCTCGAAATAAAAAAAACAAGCCAGACAAGCATTGAATCTGTTGATACTGCCATTTATTCAGAAGATAAATCATCTCCCGAAAATGAAAATCTGGATGAAAAGCTGTACCAGGCAATTGAAAAGCTTGAAAACAATGAGCGGATTACTGTGACACTTTTCTACCTGGGTGACAAATCAATAAAAGAAATTAATATCATTACCGGGCTCAGCAAACCCAACATAAAAGTCATTCTTCACAGGGCCCGGAAAAAACTCTTTGAATACTTAAAACCGGAGTATGAAACAACCTGACAAAATCCTTGGTGACCTGTTCAAAAACAGCATGCAAAAAATTGAAGATGATTCATTCACGGATAGGATCGTTGAAAAGCATTTATCGAGTCGACCAAGGCCTGCAAGTAAACCTTTTTTTAATTTTAACCTGATTATCATTGGTATCTCTTCAGTGCTTATCAGCGCAGGAATAGTTATTTCCATATTGACAAAGACCGTATTGCTTGAGAATTTTGTTTTCACCGGGCAACATGGACTTATCCTGCTTTTAATATCTCTTATCTTCCTGGTTTCTGTCTGGGCAGAGGATTTTATTTACCCAAAAAACAGAGTCACGGGCAAAACATGAAAGCCACCATTTAAGTATGAAACAGTCCTGACCTGAAATATTCATATTTTTACCTTTCTGTAAGATTTGAAAGCAGTAGTGTACAACATAAAAATCCTGATAAGCTTGTCTTTTTCTGTTTGTGTTAACAGAGGTTGGGAAAAGGGCGGCGTTTCACGCTCCACTCGCCGGTTTCTTCCTTTCTATTAGAATATAAATGATAGGTAATATTCCTATTGTGTTCAAAATATCGGGACAGGATCATTCTAAGGAGGGGAAACAAAATGACCGGTATGGGAGAATTTCCGGAAAAAGGACGTGTTTTCTTGTTTCACCTTTCTCGCCCCGTTCCGGCTTGAGGATGAAGGAAGGAGAGGGATCCATTGTGGAGAAATCCGTTTGGATCGTGGTGACAGGAATAAACAGTGTGTAGAATATCTGTGTGCGACTACTAATCCCTGACGCACCTCACTGAATACCCGGTTCTCTTTTTACGGTAGTTGTAATCGATGTACTCGTCATCATAGGGGATGTAATAACTGACAGCAAAATCGTCATCGTACTCGGTGGCGGTCCACCAGTATGCATAGTCTCCGAGGTCAAAGTAATCACCTAGAGAGGTACGGCAGCCGGAAGGGTATGCAAAAAAGTCATATTCGTTGGTTGCTCCGGTGTTCGGGCTGTTCCACCTTGGATGATCGTCAGGTTCTGTCCGGGTACTTTTTAACTTGCCACCTGCCACATCGGCTCCGCCCAGTTCTGCGATCAGTTCTTCCCAGTCTTCGTTGGTAGGAATTCGCCAGCCATCGGGGCATAAGTTGTTGTTACTGGTCACAGCATACCAGTTGTAGAGGACACCATAGTGATGCCGCATTTCACCTTCCGTTTCAAGGCCCTCAATATCGTCACCCTCATAAATGCAACAGGCAGCGCCGGCGCTGGCCCATTCATAGTCGATATGCTGTAAAATGAGTATCCCGGTGCCATCGCTGTAGCTTAGGGTACTCAGGTTCTCCTTCATCCAGTAGTGATCACCAATATGTACCACTGAGTACTTATTGCCATCACTGTCATATATGATATCTTCTTCTTCTTTTGAGCAGGCACTGATGATTATTGCAGCAATTGCCGCAACGGCTAAAGGAAAGATGAAATGTCTTTTACGGGTTTTCATAGTACAGGTTTTTAAGTAAATATCCGTTTTCCTTGGTTGATCTGCCATCATGAATTCTTAATGCCGACACTAATAACTTCCTCATCTTCAAATCAAATTTACACATGGTATCATTACAAGTCAAGTTTATTTTCGGTGGAAACGAAGAAGAAAAATCCGTTATATCCGGAAATTCTCTAAGGCCGGTACTCTTACCAATCAATCTTCTTCAGCCACCGTTAGCGATGTGCGGTGGCTGTCCACAGCCTTGTCCCGACCGAACAGAGTGAGTGTCGGGAGGGCGCGCGAACTTTGCCCGGGACCGTGGCGGGAGTGCCCGTCAGGGA
>CAZGDJ010000281.1:0-3776 GCA_964524635.1 uncultured Rikenella sp.
CTACATAAGGATAAACTGTGGTCACAGAGTATTTAAAGGAGCATTTGTTACTACAGGAGAATAAAAAATGTTGCACGCTGGTGCAGCATAAACCAGTCAGAATACAGATTTACCCTCGTCTGGAAACCCTTACCAACGATTTTTTCTGACTATTCCCGGGTTTTACCTGTGGCGGGCAAAGTAACGGTAAAAGTTGTTCCCCTGGTCAGCTGGCTTTCAACGGTAATTGTTCCTTTATTCCTGTCAATAAACTCCTTACTTATTATCAGTCCCAAACCAGATCCCGGCTCCTGGTCTGTTCCCTCAGTGGTAAAGCTTTCCTCAATCTTGAAGAGTTTATTAATTATTTGCTGGCTGATGCCAATGCCTGTATCTGAGACTTTAATTACCGTATGATTACTTTGTTGAAAGGCGCTGAGAGTTACACTGCCCTTTCTGTTGGTATACTTGATACCATTTGAAATCAGGTTTCTTAATATAGTTGCAAGACTGTCATAATCAGCATAGACAGTCAGGTTTTCAGGTATTTCAGTTTTAAGGTTGATTTCCTTAACATCAGCCTGATTCTTTAGAATTCTTACCACTTCCTCCCCTACATTCCTCATTGATAATACTTTAGGAATATACTTCAACCTGCCTGTCTGGCTGTTTGCCCATTGAAGCAGGTTTTCAATCAGAACAAGCAATTTCCTGGACGAATCATTTATCATTGAAGCATATTCAGCAACTTCATCAGGTTTAAGCTTTGAAGCATTGGTATGCAGTAATTCGGTAAGCCCACCCAGTGCAGTAAATGGATTGCGAAGATCATGTGCTATAATTGAGAACAGTCTATCTTTAGTCTGCACCATTTTCCTGAGATTATCCTCGGACAGCTCAAGTTTCTCATTGGTCTCAATTAATCTCTTGTTTTGTTCCTCAATGTTATTGCGTTGTTTAATGATCTCCTGGTTTTGCACCTCAAGTAGTCTTGCTCTTTCTTTTCTATTCTTCATTGACAGAAGCAGAATGACAAAAGTTGTAGTAAGTAGAAGGATTACTGCTGTCAGGGCAAGACTGATGATTCTGATACGTTTAATTTCCAGTTCTTTAATAGCATTTTCGCTATTAAGCAAATCGATTTTAATTTTTCTTTGTTCTTCTGCCTTTTGAAATTCCAGGGAAAAGATTTTTTCCGAAAGATCCTGATTAAATAATGCATCATTATATTGGATGACCCGTTGCTGATAATTGTAAGCGGACATATAATCGTTTTCCGCCAGTGCTATGCTTGCGAGGATCTGTAAGGCGTCTCTTATTGAGAGGTTTGCTCCAATCTGGCTGGCGGTCGCAAGTCCCTGATGAGCCAATTCTGATGCTTCCTGCCGTTTGTTCTCCATGAGTAGAATCGTTGATTTCCTGACAAGAATATTGGCATAAAGATCTTTATCGTTTTGTTTATCAGTTCTTTCAAGGGATTTATCATAGTTTTCAAGAGCTAATTTGATCTGGCCCATGTCAAAGTAAATATCTCCAATATACTTAAGGCATGTAGCCTGCTCAGCCGGCTGGTTTAATTCCTCGCGAATTGCAAGTGACTGCTTATAACTTTCCAGAGCAGTTCCCAGTTCATTCTGAAGCCTCTGTGCTCTACCGTAATAAAGATAAACATAGGCAAGCATTGATTTGTCACCTATCTCCTTTGCAGTTGTCTCGGCCTGCCTTATATAATCGATAGCCAGAGAATAGTGTTCCTGGTAAATATAAAGGTTGGCCAGGTTCAGATGAGCAAATCCAACCTGATTGGAGAGGTTATGTTTTTCTGCAATATCATGACCTTTCATGTAGAAGTCTATTGACTCAGAGTATTTCCCCATTACTCTGTAGGCCACACCCGCGAAGCTATATGCTTTAGCAAGGCTCTCGTAGTCTTTGAAACGCTCAGCAAGTTCTATAGCCTGCATACCGAAAGCGGCTGATCTGTCTGGTGCCGTATTGCGTAAATCCCAGCTTAAAGACAGGAGGATAGGTATTTTTGCCGAGTCACTTTTTGTCTGTAAAACAATAATTAAACTGTCTGTCTGCTGCTGCCTGTCAGGAATCTGAGCAGAATAAACGACAACTGGCACTAACAGAAAAAATAGAAATAGTACTCGCATAGAAAAGCAGATTTTCCGCTATAGGTAACCGTGTAAAGATATAACTCTTTTTTTTTGGGGAAGCCTGAGGTGTTTTATTTATTTTCCTTCAGATCTATCAGAAAACAAGTTTTCTTCAGATCTTCAGGAAAACAAATAACCCCGCTTGCGCGGGGTTCATTTATTCTTTGCGGAGAGAGAGGGATTCGAACCCACGGTCCAGTTACCCGGACAACGGTTTTCGAGACCGCCCCAATCGACCACTCTGGCATCTCTCCTTTAGTCTGGCATGAAAATCCGGACAGGCTGCAAATATAACCTTTTTACCGTTTTTATAGTTCGGATCACATGACTTTTAGATTTCATGTATTAGATAATCAACATTCCGGGCCTTTCCTTGTTATTCAAACAGTAGCTTTGCACAATGACTGATAAAACACTTACTATTGAAGGGATGAACTGCGCATCATGTGCTGCGCATATTGAGAAGGCCGCCAGGAAGGTAGAGGGTGTTCAGGTTGCCAGCGTTAACCTTGCAACGGGCAGATTGACAGTAAAATACAATGAAAAGAACACATCTGTTAGTCAGATAATGGATGCTGTTGACAGAGCAGGATATAAAGCTGTTGATAATGAGAAGGAGGAAAAATCGAGGCGAACGGAGGCTCAGATATTAAAACTCCGGCTCACTTTCTCTGTTGTCTTCACTGTTCCTCTGCTTTTACTGGCAATGTCTCCGATGCTGGGGTTGGGACTTCCGGATTTCATATCTCAAAGCACTCATCCGGTAAGATATGCTCTCCTTCAGTTGCTTCTGGCTTCTTCTGCAATAATAGCCGGATCATCTTTCTACAAGTCAGGGATAAAAACGCTTCTTAAAGGCAATCCGGGTATGGATACACTAGTTGCCATAGGAACTGCAGCCGCCTTTCTCTACAGCATGTATGCCACGGCAGAGATCATTACCGGAAAAACGCATTTTGTCCATCATCTTTACTTTGAATCTGCTGCAACAATACTGACCCTTATTACTTTGGGTAAATATCTTGAAGCCATCTCAAAAGGCAAAGCGGGAGAAGCTATTAAGAAACTTATGTCACTATCGCCACAGCTGGCAACTGTCATCAGAGGAAATACAGAAAAAATAGTACCAGTAAGCAAGGTAGTGAAGGAAGACCTTGTAATTGTGAAGCCAGGGGAAAGATTCCCTGTTGACGGTATTGTAACTGAAGGGTACACATCGGCAGATGAATCGATGCTTACCGGTGAGAGTATGCCGGTAGATAAAATGCCGGGATCTGAAGTTGTCGGTGCAAGCCTGAATATTAACGGGTCAGTTACTTACAGGGCAACAAGGATAGGATCAGAGGCTACCCTATCACGTATAATAAAGATGGTTGAGGATGCACAGGGATCAAAGGCTCCTATCGCCCGGCTGGCTGATAAGATTTCCTCAGTTTTTGTACCCGTAGTGATGGCTCTCGCCTTCATTGCATCTGTGGTTTGGTTTATTGTGACGGCTGACATCAGGTTTTCAGTGACAATATTCATCTCTGTTCTGATTATTGCGTGCCCTTGTGCACTTGGTCTGGCAACACCGGTGGCTATCATGGTGGGAACAGGAAAGGGTGCTGAGCACGGCATTCTGATAAAAAGCGG
>CAZGDJ010000281.1:3786-4326 GCA_964524635.1 uncultured Rikenella sp.
AATGCTCATAATGCGTCAACTATTCTACTTGACAAAACAGGCACTATTACTACAGGTACACCTTTGGTAACCAATATCTCTGTTATAAACTCTTTTAATGAACAGTATCTTTTGTCACTTGCTGCCAGTGCAGAAAGCAGATCTGAGCATCCTGTGGGTAAAGCAATTGTGGATTACGCAATTAAGAACAATATAAGCCTTACTGTACCTGAAAGTTTTATCGCTTTGCCTGGCTATGGAATTGAGTCTGTTGTAAATAATATTAAGGTCATGGTTGGTTCGAGAAGGCTAATGTCTGAAAAGAATCTTAACCTTTCGGAGATAGATACTATATCAGGTACGCTGGCCCAGGAAGGCAAAACATTGCTGTATGTCACTGCCGACTCTGAAGTTATTGGGCTTATTGCTGCGGCAGATAGTATCAGACCATACTCAGAATCTGCAGTAAAGGAACTTAAGGCTATGGATTATAAGATTGTAATGGTTACCGGTGATAATAAAAATACAGCGATGCAGGTGGCAAGGGAAGCAGGTATTGAT
>CAZGDJ010000282.1:0-4289 GCA_964524635.1 uncultured Rikenella sp.
ATCAGCACCCACGGCGGCCGGAACCTGACGAACCGCTATCGCGAGTTCTTCCAGTGTGACGTTGATATAATTGGCAGTGATTCGCTCCTTAATGAGCTTGAGCTGCTTCAGATAATCGACAGAATATTCAAATGCTTGGGTATAAATGTAACTATTAAAGTAAACAACCGGAAGATACTCAGCGGTATAGCTGAAACAGTAGGCGAAACAGAAAGGATAACCGATATTACTGTATCAATTGACAAACTTGATAAGATAGGCAAGGAAGGAGTCAGACAGGAACTTCTTGATCGGGGTATATCCGATGAGGCAGTCAAAAAGCTTGACCCTATACTTGGTCTTGGCGGTTCGACTGTTACCAAGCTCAGTGAGCTTGAGAAGATTCTTGCCGGTTCTGAAAACGGTCTGAAGGGTGTCAGTGAGATGAAAGAGTTTTTTGGGTACCTTGACTCTCAGTCATTGAAATCAAAGGTTGAGCTTGACCTTACACTGGCCCGGGGATTGAATTATTACACCGGAGCAATAATTGAGGTAAAAGCCGACGATGTTGCTATTGGCAGCATTTGCGGAGGCGGAAGGTACGATGATCTTACGGGTATATTTGGCCTTCAGGGCGTATCAGGTGTAGGTGTCTCTTTTGGCGCTGACAGAATATATGATGTAATGCTTCAACTGAATTTATTCCCTGAAGCTGCCAATACTGGTACCAGAGTACTGGTTGTTAATTTCGGCGGTGAAGAATTGCCTCATATTCTCAATCTGATAACCTCACTGCGCGATTCAGGAATTTCATCTGAACTTTATCCTGACGCAGCAAAACTGAAGAAACAATTTGCTTATGCCGATGCATGTAAAATTCCCTGGGTAATAGTGGCAGGAAGTGAGGAGTTGAAAAATAACCAGGCAACTGTAAAGGAAATGAAATCAGGGACACAGCAAACTATTCAGATCCCGGAGCTTGCTGCCTTCTTTCTTTCAACTCCATAAGCAGTCGCTGTTTGTATTGATTATCTGCCTGGTAAAGCTTTATTATTTTTGCAGGTGGCAGTATCTTCTGCATCTCCGCACTATAGACCGCAGTCAGATTGGCTTCATCAATTATTGTCTGAGTCAGCTTGCCGGCTGTTAACGCAAGTTCTTCATCTCTCATGTTTGATTCATTCCGGGAGGCATATCTTAAGAGAGTTATCCTGTCAGTCTGCAACTTGCTCTTTCGTGCCGAGTAGTCATTATAAACAGGCCAGAATTTCTCAGCTTCTGACGGTGTAAGGTTCAACTTCTGTGTGAAGAACGCAATCTTGAATGAAGTCAGTTTATCAAGATTATCCTGATCCTGGGCTTTGGCTGCCGCGGCAGAGATTACCAACATGATCGGCAAAACCATTAATATTCTTTTCATAGCTTTATTGTAGGATTTCATATATGTCTGTTATTTCGATATTCTCAAGAAGCAGGTATTCAATTATCGCTTCATCAGGAAGTTGTTCTTTATCTGTCTCCTCATCTGATCTTTCCAGCGCATCTTCAATCATATAAGTATCAATCTCTTCTGCGATTGCTTCGGAGTAGATAGCATTTTCAGAAAACTGCAGCATATTTTCATCTTTACCTGAAAACAGCCTTACCATTACTGAGGTTAATACTGCAAATCCCATTATGGCAGCAGCCAGCGCAAGAAATGGTGTAAACTTTATCCTGCGTATTTCGCCTTTTTCTATATCTGCGGATTTCTCATCACTTTCCTTAACTACTGTTATGGTTCTCTCAGCCAGTGTCTCAAAGTAACTTTCAGGTACCTTGAAGGGATTCTTTTTTTGTATGTCGTCAGGTTGTTTCATTTAATTCTTTGATAATAATTATCCACAAAGGTTTAATCCCCGACTATGTCCCTTTCAATTTTTTGTACCGCATGATGATAAGATGCCTTCAGGGCTCCCACAGAGGTACCTAATGCCTGGCTTATATCTTCATAAGTCATATCGTCGAAGTATTTCATATTAAATACTATACGTTGTTTTTCAGGTAGTTTTAAGATAGCATTCTGAAGTTTTACCATAGCCTCGTCACCGTCAAAATACATGTTACCTTCAATAGATGAATCGAAAATTGACTCAAGGTCATCAAGAGGAATGCCGGCATTCTTTTCTCTCTTTCTGATAAGCGTAAGGGCTTCATTGGTAGAGATGGCATACAGCCATGTAAACAGGGAGCTCTCAAACCTGAAATTGTTTATATTTTTCCAGACATTGATAAAGGTATTCTGAAGTGCATCATCAGCATCATCGTGTATTATGACAATCCGGCGTATATGCCAGTAAAGTCTTGAACCGTATTTCTCAATGATAAGCCTGAATGCCTTGTCAGGCTGATTATTCAGAGCAGCGCTTATTTCATCATCGGTTATTTGGACCTTCACCTTAAAGAATAGGTTTTATTATAAGATGATTTAATCGCAGGAAAGTTTAAAATAGTTCTTCAAAATTAGCAAAAAGTGCATATCAGGCTGGTTACACTTCTGCTGAGTGCCTCTTTTTGGTAACTTTGCATTAATATATAAATATCTATCGATGGGACTTCAATGTGGCATTATAGGAATTACCAGTGTTGGTAAAACCACAATATTTAACAGCATATCAAACACTCATGGTGAGACTGGTACCTTCGGGACAGGAGCCAAGGCAAACCTGGGGGTGATTCAGGTGCCGGACCAGCGGCTGTACGAGCTTGAGAAACATCAGGTAACCGAGCGTATCGTACCTACTACGGTTGAGATAGTTGATATACCGGGTCTGGTACGCGGGAAAGGTGACAGCTCAGGGAACAGGCTTCTGGGTGAGATTCGTAACACTGATGCGCTGATACATGTCATACGCTGCTTTGATGATGACAACCTCCCTCATATAGACGGTTCGGTTAATCCGATAAGGGATATCGAAAATGTGGAATTTGAGCTGCAGGTGAAAGACCTGGAGTCAGTGGAGAAGAAATTACAGCGCCTTGAAAGAGCTGCCAAAACAGGCGATAAAGAGGCGAAACACGGAGTTGAAGTACTGACCAGATATATGGAGCACCTTGAGTCTTTTCAGAATGCTTTGACACTTCAGGTTAAGCCTGAAGAAAAAAAGTATATTGAGGATATTTTTCTCCTGACAATGAAACCTGTTCTTTATGTATGTAATGTAGATGAGAAATCAGCTGTGTCAGGTAATGAATATGTTGAAGCAGTAACCGGATTTCTTCATGATCGTGGTAAAACGCCTTTGATTATAGCAGGGGCTGTCGAGGCAGAAATAGCTACTCTGGCTGATGCTTCAGACAGACTGGAGTTCCTTCAGGCTGCAGGTCTGACAGAACCTGGTGTCAATAAACTTGTAAGGGCAGCCTACTCAATGCTAAACCTTCTGACCTTCTTCACCGTTGGTCCAAAAGAAATAAAAGCCTGGACTATAACTTCAGGTATGACGGCTCCGCAGGCTGCCGGTGTTATACACTCGGACCTTGAAAGAGGATTCATAAGGGCCGAAGTGATGAAGTATAATGATTATATAAAATTCGGATCGGAGCAGGCCTGCAAAGAAGCGGGCAAATTTATGATCGAGGGAAAGTCCTATGTTGTGGGTGATGGTGATATCCTGCATATACGGTTTAACGTATAGTACTGTAATTGAGATACATAAGATACATATTGACAATTGCTTTTTCTCTGTCTGCTTTAATTGCCGGTGGTCAGGATTCTTCATCTGGGAAAGACATTAAGGAAAGGGTGAAGGCAAGAGGCCAGGCAGAGGTTGTTATTTCTTACCCGGGATACAACGCAATGTCAGATATTGCGTCACGTTTTTCAGTATCATCATGTGATGGCAAAAAGGCGGTTTTGTCTCTTTCACCTCTGACGATGGCTGATTTTATTGATTCTGAGATTCCTTACAGTCTGAATATTATTGATGGAGCGAAAGCTGTATACACTGCTTCTTCAACCGCTGAAGCAATGGAATGGCATTCATACCCTACCTGGCAGCATTATGACACTATTATGCATCTGCTTGCTGAGACATGGCCATCTGTCTGCGTTCTCGATACTATCGGTTACAGTGCCATGGGCAGAGCTATTCCGGTACTTAAGATCTCAGACAATCCGGGGATAAAGGAAGATGAGCCTGCTGTCATGTTCAGTTCTTCCATGCATGGTGATGAACTCGCCGGGTTTGTACTTATGATGCGGCTGGCTGAATACCTGGCCTCGGGCAGCAATGACGGGGGATTGGTTCAAAGACTTACCGAAGGACTTG
>CAZGDJ010000283.1:0-4267 GCA_964524635.1 uncultured Rikenella sp.
TATGCTGCTTGGATCCTGTAAAAGTGGCCAAAGACCTGAGCAGAATTATGATGAAAGTCTTTCTTCATCAGTATATCCTACTCATTTCTCCATAGAGCCGGGAGATGGTTATAGTAAACTGGTCATCTACAATCCATGGCAGGATGCAAAGAGCAGCGATTACTGCTATTATCTTTTTCCTCCTGACGCATTTATTCCGGACACTATCCTCAAAGAATCAGTCATAAGAGTACCTGTCAGGCGCATGATATGCATGTCTACAACGCACATCGCTATGCTTAAGGCACTCGGGGCTGAAGATGTAATAGTTGGGGTATCAGGTGCAAACCTTATTTATGATCCTGAAATACGCGAGGCAATCAAAACTGGTAAGATTCGTGATGTTGGTTATGAAAATAACCTTGACAAGGAGCTCATTGTGTCGCTTAGACCAGACCTGCTGATGGCTTACGGAATAGAAGCCGCTTCTGCTGAATACCTCAGGAAGCTTCGCGATATGGGAGTGGCTTCAATGTACAATGCTGATTACCTGGAGAAACACCCGCTGGCACGCTGTGAATGGATAAGAGTGTTTGGTGCCCTGACAGGAAAGGAAGAGCAGGCTGACAGCATTTGCCACAGCGTATTAACAAGTTATCTTGGTTTGTTGGATTCAATTAACAACTTCCCGAAAAGTTATCCTGTTGTTCTTCTTGGGGCTCCATGGGAAGATGTTTGGTATATGCCGCCTGCTGATTCGTATGTTGTCAGGCTGATTACTGATGCCGGAGGAACCTACCTTTATAATGATCTGGACGCTGGCTTTGCTGTTCCATATGCTGTTGAAGCTGTATTTGAAAGAGCTCTTAAAGCCAATGTATGGCTTAATCCGGGCTACTTCTCAAACCTCAGGGAAATAGAAGCTTCCGATTACCGGATGGCCCAACTGCCGGTATATTTATCTTCCCAGATTTATAATAATAACAACAGATCTATTGATGGGGGAGGAAATGATTATTGGGAAAGCGCTATTGTTCACCCTGATATTCTTCTCCGCGATATTGCTGTTATTCTGCACCCTGATTTCCGGACTGACTATTCACTGAAATACTATCGTAAACTTGAATGAAAAATAGTCCGGTAAATATTCATTTCAGGCTCATTTTTGTTTTATTGACCTTCGTTCTGTTACTTTTCTTTATCCTTGATCTTGTACTTGGCAGCACAAGAATAGAAGTCTCTGATATTTTCAATTCACTCTTTGGCAAAGGCTCCCCGCAGGGAGAGATAATTACCATGCAGTTCCGTCTGCCAAAAGCTGTCACAGCGATAATTGCCGGTGCAGCCATGTCAGTCAGCGGATTATTGATGCAGACATTATTCAAAAATCCGCTGGCAGGCCCTGACGTCATGGGCGTCAGTTCAGGGGCGGGATTGGGCGTTGCGCTTTTGCTGCTGACACTTTCCCCGGTATTTGATTTCACCTCCTCAGGTGTTCTGCAGGGCTGGAGTATGATTATTGCAGCATGGATAGGAGCAGGAGTCGTAATGATGGTAATTATGGCCGCATCATCAAAGATGCGAGACATAATGACTGTTCTTATTATCGGTATTCTTATTGCAAGCGCTATTTCATCGGTTGTCAGTCTCTTGCAATATTTCAGTAATGAGACTATGCTTAAAACATATGTTTTATGGACCATGGGTAACCTTGGAAATCTTTCACCGGCGCAAATCAATGTTCTTATGGTTTCTGCAGGCACAGGTCTCCTGCTCTCGTTGACTCAGGTAAAACCTCTGAACGCCATGCTAATGGGTGACGCATTCTCTCAATCTGTCGGAGTCAACTTAAGAAGAACAAGACTGATTCTGTTTGCCTCAGCCAGCGTACTTACAGGAAGCATAACAGCATTCTGCGGTCCGATTGCTTTTATAGGTATCGCTGTCCCTCATATAGCCCGTCTCATATTCAGTACTTCTGATCATAGAATACTGTTACCCGGAACCCTCATAACAGGTGCAATAGTAGTCCTTATAAGCGATATAATCTCTACTTTACCAGGTGGCGGACATATGATTCCTGTTAATACCGTAACATCTCTTATCGGGATACCGGTAGTGCTATGGATAATCATAGGAAAATCAGGAAGGGGGCGCAGGCTATGATTAAGTCGGGACGGAGTATAATTGAAACTGACAATCTTACTATTGGCTATTCTACTGCCGGACGTGTTAAAACCATTATGCAAAATCTTAACCTTTCTGCAAATACAGGAGAGCTGATAGCCTTGATTGGCAGAAATGGCTCAGGCAAAAGCACTTTGCTTAGGACTCTCGTTTCTCTTCAGCCTCCTCTGGATGGAAGCATCTTGCTCAACGGTAAGCCTGCAAACAAAAAGGATTTTTCAGATATACCCAGGATAGTGAGTTTTACTTCGACTGAACCATTATCCGTGCATAATCTTAAGGTACGCGAAGCCGTAGCCCTGGGACGATTCCCTTATACTAACTGGATAGGCACTCTGTCATCAGAGGATGAATGTGTGGTAAATCAGGCATTAAAAGAAACAGACCTTGTTCAATTGTCTGATCGTAACATTGATAATATCTCAGATGGTGAACGGCAGAGGGTTCTGATAGCACGTTCGCTTGCCCAGGACACCGACATTATGGTTATGGATGAACCTACTGCCTTCCTCGATCTGCCTTCAAGATTTAGTATCGTAAGCCTGCTGAGAAAACTGACAAGGGAAAAAGGCAAATGCGTTATTTATTCAACGCATGATCTGGATACTGCTTTAGGTGAAGCTGATGCTCTCTGGTTAATGACTGATTCAGGTATCGAGCAGGGTGCTCCTGAGGATCAAATACTTACGGGATGCCTTGCAAAGACATTTGAAAGCCCGATGTTGACATTCAGCCAGATTACCGGATCATTTGACTTCACAAGACCAACAATAGGCAAAATTGCCCTCGAGGCAGACGGAATTTTCAAAATACTTACAGAAAGGGCACTTCGCAGGTGCGGATACAAACTAGACGCAGTTGCAAAAACCAGGATTGTCATTAGCATTGAGAACAGTAAAGCAGAGTGGATTTTGTTATCAGGCTCTGACTTAAGAAAGTATAATAACATCTATGATCTTATCAATCATCTTCCGGAAGAAACGGATTGATGTTCGTTGTACTTTTTATAACTCTCAATAAAGGGTCCGATTTTATCGACCGGCAATTTTTTTGCTATTATCTTCTTGTCCCTGTCAAGAATATAGATCAGTGGTGTGGAATCAACATTGTAAAGCAAATCAAACCTTGTAGTTCTGTCAGGATCCCACCCGTTCACCCAGCTAAGGTTATGATCCAGAATATACTTTTCCCACTTTTCTCTGTCATGCTTGGTGCATACGGCAAATACTTCTATGCCATGGTCCTTGCTTTCATCATAGTATTTCTTTAGTACAGGAGTGGCCTCTTTGCAGTGCCCACAATCAGGCTCCCAGAAATACAGTATTGTAAATTCAGCCTTGATGTCATAAAGTGAAACATAACGACCTGAAAACGAATCCATTACCAGCTCAGGAGCTTTCTTGCCTATCAGGTTCGGCCTTAATTTCTGTATCTTCTTTGCCAGATCTGAAAGGAAGCCTTCAGAAACCCATGGAGCCTTTCCTGACAGGTACACTTTGTCTGCAAGATAGACTACAACGGCATCATGTCCCATAATTTCACTTAATGCAAATTTGTTGAATAACCACGCTGTAACATACTGAAATACATCTGTATTTGCCTCACACTTTTTAAGTAGTTTATCAGTTTCTTTAATGACAGAATCAGGTATCTGTATTACCACCTGATTGTAAAACTGATCAAGCTTGCCGGCCAGTACCGGACTGCGAACAAGGCCCGGTTGAGTAAAGTCAGTATTGTCAAAAAAATGCTCCTTATAGTTCAGATAAGAATATAACCTTACTATTGAATCACGCTTGATAACTCCTGGAGGAACATCCGGTACAGGTGGTTCAACAGGTAAAAGTGATTGAACTATAGCTCCAAGAAGCAACCCCTTATTCTCATCTCTGACGCCCCTGAGGTATTGTTTCATTTTAGCCTCCTGATCTGATATTTGCGTCTTGATCTGTTTTGCCTCCCGGCTCTTAGTATCTTTATCCTTAAGTTTTGAGGCTATGGCCGCAGATTCATCCTGCAGAGTTTTCCACTTTCTCTGGTATTCAATGAACCTTGCGTTTTCATCAGATTCTATAAATCTTAATGTATTTAAAGGGTCCTC